>JBEICW010000016.1:0-16903 GCA_040383785.1 Ignavibacteria bacterium
ATTCGCTTCACTTTTATTCGTCAAATACCTCAAATAAATTTTAACATTAAAGTCATTTGATAATTTCAAATTACCTTTTTGGTTTCGTTTTTTGTATTCATATTTATAATCATAAGTGAGTGCTGAAATATCTGAAAGTACAGCCGAACCAGTTGGCAAACTTCCTGCACCTTTACCAACAAAAAATTGATTTTCTGAAAAAATACTTTGAATTAATACTCCATTATATTCATCATCAACATTATAAATCGGGTTGTCTTTGGCAATAAATGAAGGCAGAACTCCTGCATTAATTTCGTCATTTTCGCTTTTATAACAAAATGCGTTTAACTTGATTTTATAACCTTTTTCACGTGCAAATTTAATATCGTATTCATTGATATTTTCAATACCAATCTGAAACAACTCTTCGGGTTTTACAAATAATCCAAATGTGTGAGCCAAAATGATAGTCAATTTGAATTTTGAATCCAAACCACTTATATCAAGATATGGGTTAGACTCTGCAAAGCCCAACTTTTGTGCTTCGAGTAATGAAGCATTAAAAGAATGATTTTTATTGAAAATTTGCGACAAAATATAATTTGATGAACCATTAAAAATGCCCTCCACCTTGGTCAATAGGTCATTATCATAATACTCTTCTAAATTGCGAATTATCGGAATACTTGCACAACTTGATGCTTCGTAAAGTAAAGGAGTATTATATTTGATTTGTAATTCATACAATTCTTCTAAGTGTTCAGCAACCATTTTTTTATTTGCTGTTACTACTGCCTTACCAGAAATTAAAGCTGCTTTGACTATTTCATAAGCGGCATCTGCATCATCAATTAATTCTACAATTACATTTATTTCAGGATTATTCAGAAGTTCATCTTTGTCAAAAGTGAATAAATCCAAATCTGCATTTCTACTTTTATTTTTATCTTTAACGCAGATTTTTACTATTCCTGCTTTTATTCCTTTTGTATTATTTAATACTTGGTAAAGTCCCTGCCCTACGCATCCAAAACCGAAAACACCTAACTTTAAATTTTTCTTCATTATTATTATTTTCCTTATTTTTTTTTAATTTATTAACTTTTAAACTTTATAATAAAAATCTTATTAATGATGAAAATTATCATTAAAGAAATTATTAAATAATTGCTTTAGATATAATACCTTTTCATTATTGACAACTGTGTTTGTATCATCCATATATAATCTTTTATTAATCTCAATCATAATTCCTTTGACTCTTTTATCTTTTTCATAATATTCCAATGGAATTATACAACCTGAATATGGATTATTTATTTCAATTGAAAATCCTTGTTTTTCCAAATACAATGAAATATTATCTAATAAATAATTGGGTGTGTGAAATTCATCAATACCCAAACATATATCTGGTGATAATGGACTCTCATTTATACTACCAATAGGTTTATCATTAAATGAGTGGCAATCAATAATATAACATTGACCATATAATTCTAACACTTTATCAACTTCATTCTTTAATTTTGAATGGTGTGTTTTATAATAATCATTATAAATAGATTTTTTTAATTTTGGATTATCAGAACGTAAATCTCTGCCGAGATAATCTTTTGTATAATAATACCCACGACCTATTTTATACATAACCTCATTATCATCATCTAATCGCTCAACATCACAAAACAATCTACTGAATGGAGTTATGACTTTTCTTATACCATCACAATCAAATATCTCATCTGTATTCCAATCAGTTAATAATTGTAAATTCTCATCAATTAATTCCAAATTAAAGGACTCTAAATTAGGGATATTTGCACTAGAATGTGGAATATGCAAAATAAAACAATCTTTTATCTCATCAGAGAATAAATTGATTTGAGCTAAAGTATCAAAACCATTCATATAACCTCTATATATTTTTAAGTTATGGATAATTTCTAAATTTATTCTACTAATTACGCATTTTTTATTTCTTTAATAATTAAAAACGCATTTTCTAAGTCTTTAATCAAATCATCAGCATTTTCTAACCCAACAGATAATCTAATCAATGAATCTGTAATTCCACAACTTGCTCTAAGCTCAGCTGGAGTTGATTTGTGGGTCATTTCGCGTGGGTAACAAATTAAACTTTTCACACCACCCAAACTCTCTGCTAATGCAAATAATTTTGTTTCAGATAAAAATCTTAATACTAAATTTGCATATTCTTCATTAATTGTAAAACTCACTATACCCCCGAAGAATTTCTGTTGTTTTGTAGCTATATCGTGGTTTTTATGTGATTTCAAACCAGGGTAATATACTTTATCTACAAATTCTGTATTTGTTTCTAAATATTCTGCGATTTTTTGAGAATTGCTGCTATGTTTTTCTAATCTAAGATGCAAGGTTTCAATTCCACGAATTGTAAGCCAACTATCAAATGGACTCAAAATCCCACCGGTAGCATTTTGGATATATGCTATTTTATCGCCTAAATCTTTGTTATTTACTACCACAGCACCAGCAATTACATCAGAATGACCAGCCAAATATTTTGTAGCAGAGTGAATAATTATATCAGCACCCAAAACTATCGGCTTTTGAGATAATGGAGTAGCGAAAGTATTATCTACAATTAACAAAGCCCCAATTTTTTGCGAAATTTTAGCAATTTCTTCTATGTCAGAGATTTTTAGTGTTGGGTTTGTTGGACTTTCTAACCAAATTGCTTTTGTATTTGAGTTGATTAGTTCAGTTATATTTTCTATTACAGTCGTATCTACATAATGGACTTTTACACCAAATTTATTATAAATTGTGCCGAATAGTCTATATGTACCACCATAAATGTCATTTACTGCGATAATTTCATCGCCTGATTCAAATAACTTTGCAATTGCATCAATAGCCGCCAAGCCACTTGCAAAGGCAAATCCTCTGTAACCATTTTCAAGTTTAGTGATTAACTCCTCAAAAGCATTTCGCGTGGGGTTTGCAGTACGAGAATATGCGTAACCTTTATGCACACCAACTTCTTCTTGGATATAAGTTGAAGTTTGATAAATTGGAAATGAAACCGCACCAAAAGAATGGTCAATCGGCAATGAATTGATAACAAATGTATCATCATTGATAGATGTATTTTGAGAGATATTTTGAGTGTTACTCATTGTGATAATTCCTTTAAAAGTTAAAAAATTTATAAAAAGTTAAATTTAAAATTTAAAGCGAATCAAGTTAGGTGTTGTTTTGGGTTTGGAAGTTTGATGTTAGTGGTTATTTCTTGAAATCTATTATTCAAATTTTCTACTTTAGTTTTCTACTTACCAGAAGAATTAATTTGAATACACCTTAAGTTAAAATTATAATAAGATTAGGTATAAAACAAAAAAATCTCATCTGATAAGTCAGATGAGATTTAAAGTATCTAAATTTTGTTGTTTTATCTAAATTATCTTAATTTTTACACTATGATAAATAAATAACTCATTTTTGATTTCTTGTATTTCTTTCTAACTCATCTTTCTAATTTATATTCATTTATTTCTAAATTTCACATAAAAAAGTTGGATTTAGCACCTTGAGTAATAATTATTTAATATTTTTTCAATAAAATATAATCACTATACTGGTTGCTAAGACTTCATCGGGCCAATCCCTCAGTCTTTCTTGATAAGCTTTTTGATTTTTTGAGAACGATTTGATTTCAAAATTAATAATTTATAATTTAACTACCAAATTTTATATAAAATAAATCCAAATTAAATTAAAATATTCACAAAAATTAATAAGTCAAAAATATTTGTTAATTTTGTACAAATTTTACTTACAATTCATTAAATATTAAATATTTATAAATTTATTTCTGGTAAAATATCTCAATATTACAAAGTCAAAACAATAAAAACGAAATTTAAACTTTATGGCATTATTAGAAGAATTTGAATCGCAAGGTAATATTTTATTCAAATATAGAGGTAATATACCCCTGTTTTTTTTATTAATTGCACTTGTTGTATTTATTTTTGAAGTAAAAAACTCTCCGCTTACTTATGAAGATGTTTTTAATTCTAATTTTGTATATATTAGTTTTTTGGTTTCATTAATTGGCTTATTTATAAGAATTTACACCGTTGGGCATACTCCCGAAGGAACTTCTGGACGTAATACAGATAATCAAGTTGCAAATGAATTAAACTCAACTGGCATTTATTCCACTCTTAGACACCCACTATATTTTGGTAATTTTTTTATGTGGCTGGGTGCAGCAATGCTAACTTACAACACTTGGTTTGTTGTTGCTTTTGTACTTACTTATTGGGTATATTACGAAAGAATTATGTTTGCCGAAGAGCAGTTTTTACGTGGAAAATTTGGAAAAGCATATACTGATTGGGCAAACTCACGTCCAGCATTTATACCAAGTTTCAAAAATTGGACAAAAAACAAATATCCTTTTTCACTCAAAAAAATTCTAAAAAAAGAAAAGAATGCACTTGCTGCTATTTTTATAGCATTTATGATATTTGAATATGTTGGCTTATATTTTTCTAATTATCCACTAAAATTTAACTATACTTTTTGGACAATTGGTACAATTGCATCAATAGCAATTTATTTTATTTTAAGATTTTTCAAAAATAAAACTAATTTGCTAAATGAAGATGGAAGATAGTTGTTAAGCAAGTTTTTATATCCAATTTATTATTTTCTCTTAATTTATTAACACTTTATTGCTGGTATTCAGATGGAAGCGGTAGAAAAAAGAGTTTACTTAGATAATAATTCTACAACAAAAATTGATGATAGAATTGTAGATGCAATTATCCCATTTTTTAGAGAGCATTTCGGCAATGCTGCTTCACCCCATTGTATGGGCAAAGAAGCTTACGATGCTGTATGCCATGGGCGTGAGCAAATTGCAAATCTAATCAATTCCACATCTGAAAACATCATTTTTACTTCTGGTGCTACCGAATCAATTAACCTCGCTCTAAAAGGTGTTGCTGGAGAATATAAACCCAAAGGGAATCACATCATTACAGTAAAAACAGAGCATAACGCTGTGCTTGATACCTGTAAATATTTGGAATCGCAAGGTTACGAAATTAGTTACATTCCTATAGATTATGATGGAAATCTGAAATTAGAATTTTTGGAAGAATTAATCAAACCAACAACAATTCTAATCGCAGTAATGTATGCAAATAACGAAATTGGCGTAATTCACCCAATCAAAAAAATTGCTGAAATTGCAAAAAAACATAATATTATATTTTTCTGTGATGGCACTCAAGGAGTAGGGAAAACTAATATTGACGTGCAAGATTTGGGCATTGATATGATGGCTTTTTCAGGACATAAAATCCACGCACCAAAAGGAATTGGAGCATTATATCTTAGAGATTACAAAGAAAAACCATTTAAAATCCATTCAATGATGCACGGTGGCGGACACGAGTTAGGTTTGCGCTCAGGCACTCTTAACGTACCAGGGATAATTGGACTTGGAATGGCTTGTGAAATTGCCAAAAATGAAATGCACTTGCATACTCCAAAAATCAAAGCACTAAGAGATAAATTAGAAGCGGAACTACTCAAACTGCCTGACACCTTAGTAAATGGCTCAACAACCAATAGAATGCCCAACATCACAAATATACTATTTAAAGGTGTAGATAGTGCAGAATTAATCAAAAATTTAGACCGAATTTGTGCCTCTGGTGGCTCAGCTTGCACATCTACACACGCAAAACCCTCACACGTACTTCGTGCCTTGGGTCTTTGTATAGATGACTCATATAGTAGCGTCAGACTTAGTATAAGCAAATACAACACAGATGATGACATAGAATATGCAATTAGCGAATTTTATAGAGTAGTGCCAATGCTAAAGATTGGGTAGGATTTTTATCTTGTAGTTTCTACCCAACTCAACTAACCAATATTTTTGAAATTGGTAGGTAACGTATCTCTTTTGAAAATTTTATAATCACTGTCTACTTAAAAAAATCTGTATTGCTTATCGACGTCTTTTGATTATGAAATCACAGTAGTATATCAAAAATAAATTCTACGATAAATAGGTTTGGTCTTTCTTTATAACAGATATCTAATAAAACGAAAAATAGGGTAGATTCTATTATCTACCCTATTTTGTTATTTAATTCTATATATTTTTATTTATTTTATATTATTTTTGTAACATCACATTAATTGTCTCGCTAAATGGACCAGCTGTTATTCTCAAGAAATATTGGCCGTTGCTCAATTTATCTGTTGGAATGTTTGCTTGGTATGTTCCTGCTTTTAAATTTGTATCTAATGGTAAATCTACTAAAGCACCAGTTATGTCCATAACTTCTAATTTAGTATCAACATCAAAAGCTACATTAAATTTAACATCTATTGTGCCACCACTTACAATTTTAGAGTCAGGTCCTTCAAAAGTAAATTGAGAACCAATTATAACCCCTCTTACACTTTGCACACAAGTTTGATATGCAATATCTCCTTCAGTTCCTTCCGCTGTAATACATTTGTTTCTAATGTCTCCATTAAGTCCTTCGAAAGTAATGTTAGTTACATCTATTTGAGGATTGTAATTTGCAGTATCTGCAAAGAATACTCTTAAAGACAAATTAATCAAAGAGCCATTACCATTTACTACACCAGCAGTCGCATCTGCATTTACACCAGTAATTCTAAATAAATTATATTTGTCATCAGTTGGATCAGATAATTCTTCACCTGTTAAATTCCAAATACCTTGAAGTGCATCACCTTTTTGAATTGCATAAGTGCCATTACCATCTTTATTTACTGTTAACCAAGTTTTTTTGTATCTAAAGTCAACTGTGAATTTTTTGATACCAGCATCTGCCCAATCATTATTTGCTAAAGAATTATCAATTGCAATTTTTACAGGATATGGGTTAATTGTACCACCAGGTATAACTCCAGATATATAATCATCTAAATCAAATTTAACATTGTGTTTGTAGCCAAAAGCTTCTAATGTATATGTACCATCTAATACTTCAGGATCTTCAAAATCTACATTATATCTTGCTGTTACTTTACCTAATTTATCAGCTAAGTATCTATATTTTACTCTTACTTCTCCATTGATTGGAATTACTGTTGGTAAAGCGTCAATTAATTCAAAACTTGCCAAATCACTTGTTGGGTCTGGAGTAATTGAATTTATTCTTAATGCATCAGTTGTACTAGTATTAGTAAATACAACTTCACCAGTTGGATTATCACAAGTTAACACGTTATTTAAATTAAAACCAATAACTCCACCACCTACATTAATACCAATTCCATTTACAAGTCCATTTGCACCTGTGTAAGGATAGTCCTTAGGGTCTCGGTCGCCACCTGTAGATTCTTTAGAAGGACCAGCATCGGATAATACATTAACTTTAATATTTCTATTACCAGTCGCAGTTGGTTTGAAAGTGTATTCTAAATCATAGCTTGTATTTGGTTTAATTATTATTGGGTAATTAATAGTATTTACTAATGAAAAATCTACAACATCATTGGCAGGAGTAATATTAGTAATTTCTAAATCTGCCTCAACACCATTATTTGTAATATTTTGTATTTTAACAATACCTTTAGTTTTTGTAATTCCATCGGCTTCAAAGTGATCTCTACCAACTATAGTGTTATTAGGAAAAGTATAGTTAGTTAATTCAATCATTGGTTCGAAAGCACTACCTACTAATAAGTTACCAGCTTGTGATGTATTGCCATTATCTTCAAATTCTGCAATAATTTCTTCGTTAATATTACCAACGATTTGTGGATTAAATGTAATCGGAACTTCAATCACTTTTACTAAATTATTGCCAGCAGTTTGTGGAAATATCTCGATTTTTGCACCTGCAGTTAATGGTCTTGGCTTTATATTAGCAAAATCGATTGTATAATTACCAACATTTAGATTACCTAATTTAATCGCAGTTACAGTTACTGGCTGTGTTCCTGTATTATATACTCTAACGATGCCTGTTGCTAAATTAGTTTCATTATCCACACCATTAGCTTTGTTAACTGATAATCTTCTTACTCTTGGGTAGTTTAGACCACTAATATTAACTAAAGGTTGAACAGGTGTACCTTCCCAAACAGAAACTGGTTTTTCGTTTGGTAAATTACCAGCAGCATTACTAATAAATGCTACATTTCTCACAATTTTACCTTGACCTAAATCACTTACTTTAGGTTCGAAACATAATTCTTTTAAGAATATTTTTTCACCTGGTTTTAATGTAAATGGGAATTTGATATTTATAGTCGCTTGGTCACTCATTACAAATGGTAATTGAGCAGCAACTGACAAATCAACACCAGTTACGATTAAATCCATAGAACCAATATTTTCTACCATCAAACCTTCAGCAATAGTAGTAATACATCTTTTTTGATTAACACCAACAATACCTGCATTAAAGTCAGAAACCTTGATTTTAGGTATAACACCTTTACCAACTACGGGCCAAGCAAATTCTAAACAGCTTGTAGTAATCATCAAACTATCAGCATCCATTAATAATGGAATCACATCTTGATATTCTTGAGTAGGAGTATAAGACAAAGTAATTTCTTTTACTTCTCTTGGCATTAATTTAATTTTATTTTCAGTGTCTTTAGGTAAAGATTTTACTATATTAAATACTAAACCTTTTTTAAGTTTAATTTCTTCAATTGTGATAATACTATCTGAATGGCTTTCTACTTTTACAATAAACTCATTAGATGTAGTGCCAACTCTTACTTCTTTAAAGTCAATAATTTCAGGATTAATTTTAATACTATCAGCTTCGTATCTCAATACAACTGTAGTATCATTATTCGCATCATCAATCAAATTAATTATCCCTAAAGCATCAGCATACTTATCTGTAACTTTAGCTTCAAGCATAAAATCTATATTTGTTGGGTAAGCAATCCATGGTGCTTTATCTTTTAATGTTAATTTATCAAAATTGTAAGAATCCTCTGAAAATACTGGCTCTTGTCCTACACCAGTTTCTACTTGTCGTGGACTATCACCTTCCTGACCATTTCTTAATTCAGTAACTTTAATTTCATATACGCCACATTCTCCTGTTGGGGTTGGTTCTGGTGCTAATGTATCTACCTCACCTAATGTTCTATATGCAGTAGCAGCGGGCCAACCATAAGAGTCAAATGAAGCAAAACCATAAATATATCCACCAAAAGGAGTATCACCATAAATATAGTGAGGTCCTGGTGTTACTGGAATTCTTGTCCAAAATTGATCAGTACCTGGGATTTTATTTAAAGCAAAACCACTTGTTAAATCTGATACTCTTGTGCCATCTAATTTGATTGACTCCAACAATTCTTGGTTTCTTCTTGGGTCTAATGTATCCCCAGTAGCAACTAAATTAAAGAAGTTTGATGTATATTCATTTGTACCTGAACCATTTCTTGGAGTTTGAAAAATAGTAGATTTTGTATATTGCTCTTGTGCTGTCACCAAAAAATACATTGGGTCAAATTTTCCATTATTATCCCAATTTGCTGAATATGCATATTGCATTAGCAAAAACGGCTTATCCCCCTTCCCAAACTGATGTTCCACGTACTGAAGGAAAATTATGTGGGTTTGTAGCAGCAGTTTGATAAAACTCATAAAAATCACCTGCTTTTTTAAGAGTTACATCAGTTGATGTAATTATTTTTTTAGTACTTCTATCATACCATTTCAAAAGTATTGTAGTATTATCTTCCGCAGCCATAACTCTAAAATAATCACCTTTGTCAGAAGCTCTGTCTAACTCAACTGTTGCGTATTTTTTACCCCAGGATTTTACTGGAGGCATTGCTTCATTAAGCGCATCTCTACCACTTTCTACAACACTGTAAGGTATCATACATCTATGGTGAAATGATATCATACCAATTGGTTTATCGGATGTAATTCTCGAACCAGATAGATCATATCCACCTCTAGTTTTTCCATCTCCAGCCACAGAGTAAACTTGCCCTTTGTCTAAAGTTACTCTAATTCTATCTCCAATATCTCGTCCTTGACGAGTTTTAGCAATTCCTTTTCCACGTCCATTTAATTGAATATTAACTTTAGTATTATCTTCAGAAGCCATTATCACAAATCCCCCAGCCCAATCCCACTGTGTAAACTCTTTGAAGTCCCAATAAGAACAGTGGAAATAATCTTTACCCCATTGAGCAACTGGAATAGCTAAATATCCATCTGTAGATACTGATTTTGAGTTTATTACATAAACTGAAACAGGTTTTTCTGATTCTAAACTCCAACCTTTTGTTTCAACTGTTTCACTTTCCCAAACTTCAGAATCCCAACTAAATAAGTCTTTAGAATCCAAAGATGAGAATACTACAGTTTTGTATGGTTCACAAATTTTAGTGATACTACCACCAATTGGATTTGTAAGTTTTACTTTTGTTCTTTCAGATGCAGCAACAAATATCGCTGCAATTTGAGCAGGGTGTGATTTATTCTCATTTGGTGGCAAAGCAATTACATAATAACGACCCATTGAATTGGCGTTATGTTTAACGGCTTCCAAAACTTTTTTCTTGCCAGCTTCCAAATCTTGAGAATTGGCATTTGGTGAAAAAATAGAAATATTGAGCACAATAGCCAACATGGCTATAAAAATATATTGTATATATTTGTTCATTAGAACTCCCAGTAATTATAAATAATTATTTTTGATTAATTTTAATTTTGATTTTTAGTAAAAAAGTTTTTTCAATTTTGTACCGACAATTTAGAAATGACAATATTTTTTTCAGAAAGTTACACTTTTTTGAAAATAAATCAATATTTTTATAAAAATATTAAAAATAGTTGTGTTTTTGTGTAACTTCTAACAAAAAAAAGGTTAAATATTAAAATGTACAAAATACTACTCTACAACCTACAAAATAACATAAATTTATTTAATAATCAATTAAAATTATTTAACATATTGATTATTTTATAATCAATTTAAGTTTTTTGCATTAATACTCATTATTTAATATCTTTTTTTAATTCTTCAAGTTTTTGAAGTGCTTGAATTGGGGTTAATTCGTTTAGATTTAATGCTTTTAATTTAGTTCTAATTTCATCATCTACAAATGTAAAAATTGATAATTGGTCTTGTGGGTTAGTGTCAATTTTACTTTTTGAGATATTTGCTAAGTTTGGTTTAGCTTTTTTGTTTTTATTGCCATCAAAATTTGCTTCCACTTGTGCGTCATTTGATTCTAAATTTACCAAAATTTCCTTTGCTCTAGATGTTAATTCGCTTGGAAGTCCAGCCATTTTTGCAACTTGAATACCGAATGAGTGGTCAGAATATCCATTTACTACTTTATGAGTGAAATAAATACTTCCGTCCTGCTCGATTACATCAACTCTATAATTTTTAACTCTATCAAATAAATTCTCTAATTCATTTAATTCATGATAGTGAGTGGCAAAAATTGTCTTTGAGTTTAATCTATTATAAATATATTCAACAATAGCCCAAGCAATCGAAATACCATCATAAGTGGCTGTGCCACGACCTACTTCGTCCAAGAGTACCAAACTTCTATCTGTGGCGTTATTCAAAATATTCGCAGCTTCCTGCATTTCAACCAAAAATGTACTTTCTCCTGCTGAAAGATTATCCGAAGCCCCAACACGAGTGAATATTCTATCAGTCAATCCAATTTCTGCAAAATCAGCAGATACAAAACACCCAATATGCGACATTAATGTAATCAATCCAACTTGACGCAAATAACAAGACTTACCCGACATATTCGGTCCAGTCAATATGTGTATCAATTCACTTTCATTATCTAAAGTTGAATTATTAGAAACAAAATTCTGCCCCATTTTTAGGTTTTTTTCTACAACAGGGTGGCGACCATTTTTTATCTCAATTTTTCTCTCATTTAAAAGCAAAGGGCGAGAATAGTTATTAGTGTGTGAAACTTCAGCATAAGAAATCAAACAATCTAATTCCGCAATTAAAATCGCATTTAATTGAATTTGATTAATATTTTTGATTACTTCTGATTTTATCTCATCAAATAATTTACTTTCTATTTCTTGGATTTTTGATTCAGCAGAATAAATTTTTCCTTCTATTTCCTTTAATTCTGGAGTAGTGTATCTTTCAGCATTTGTTAAGGTTTGTCTGCGTTCATAATATGATGGTGCAGATTTTGACTGCATTTTGGATATTTCAATATAATAGCCAAAAACTCCATTATAACTAACCTTGAGCGAAGTTAGACCTGAGTTTTTCTTCTCAACTTCTTGATATTGGCGTATCCAATCTTTACCTGAATATTTGGCTTCGACGTATTCATCTAATTCAGCATTATATCCACGATAAAATACCTGACCAGAGCCAATTAGATTATTTCCATTGTCATTAAGTGCAGTTTCTAATAAATTAGTCAATTCTATAAGAGAATCTAATGTATTTAAAATATTGCTAATCTTTTCATTCTCAATTGTCTGAAATTCACTTGATAATGTTTTTAATTCAGCAATAATTTGAAGTGAGTTTTTAATTGCAACAAAATCCCTTGGAATTAATCTCATTCCACCAAGCTTTGCAACCAATCTTTCCAAGTCATTCATTTTAGAAAGTAATCCGCCGATGTATGCTCTTTTATCAAAATCTTTGACCAAATATTCGACCGCGTCTAATCTGAAATTAATTTCATTAATATCCAAAAGTGGCTTGGAAATCCAATGTTTGAGTAATCTGCTACCCATTGGAGTATTGGTTTTATCTAATACCGAATATAGTGAGAATTTCTGATTATCGGTATTGGAATACAAAATCTCCAAATTTCTGCGAGTAGAATAATCCAAAAGCATAAAATTTTTCGGATTATAATATGATGGTGCGCGTAAATGAGATAAACTAAGCTGTCCTCTATCTTCGATATAATATAAAGCTGCACCAATCGAAACAATCCCAGCACTCAATTCATCAATTCCAAAACCCTTTAGCGAATTAACCTTATAATTGCGAATAATTCTTTCGAGAGCAAAATCCTTATCAAAAATCCATTCTTCAAGTTTGGTAATAGAAGGTTTATTTTGCAGCTTCTCAAAAATACTTTCTAATACCTTAAAATCAACTTTACTAACCACAATTTCAGATGGCGAAAAGCTAATTAACATATCAATCAAATCGCCCAAATTCACTTCTGTAACCTTAAATTCACCTGTTGAAATATCAATAAATGCAACACCAACATTAGCATTCGGGTTTAGAGCATTTGCTTCGTTTCCTCTTTTTGTGTTATCTTGGGAAATATAAACTGTAGCAAGGTAATTATTGGCTTGGCTATCCAAAAGTTTATCATAAATTGCAGTGCCAGGCGTTACAACCTCCACCACTCCACGCTTTACAATACCTTTGGCTTGTTTGGGGTCTTCTAATTGTTCACAAACTGCAACTCTATAACCACCGCGAACTAACTTTGGCAAATAAGCATCTAACTGATGATGTGGAAAGCCCGCAAGAGCCATATCCCCTGCTGCACCATTATTACGCTTGGTAAGTGTAATTCCACAAACCTTTGCTGTAATAACCGCATCAGTATCAAAAGTTTCAAAAAAATCTCCCATTCTAAATAGCAATACAGTTTCAGGGTATTTCGCCTTAATTTCATTATACTGCTTCATCATCGGAGTTTCGCTTTTCACCATAGTAGTTTTAATTATTGAGATTGTGTATTATTATTATACAAAAATAATGAATTTCTTTTTTCAATTGAAGAATTTACTTTAACTTTATTACTAATTTAATCTTTTTTAGGATAAATTCAAATTAATGATTGATGGGAGTATTTTTTCTTCGGCTACAAACGGTAAACAATAAGTTTTTTCGCTTAAATTATCTTCGATATTTGCTATGATATTTAATTCAGCTTTTGCTCTTTTTTGTAATAATGGGTCGGTAATACCTTTAACTTCTGATAAACATTGATTTACAATCCAAGCATAAGGAACTATTCCAGCTCTTTTTAAATCATTTTGCAAATCTTCTGCTTCTCTCATTGGTGTTGTTTCGGGCAATGCTACCAATAGCACTTTGGCGAAGTCGCTTTTTTGCAACATCATATAAGGTGTAGTAATAAATGACGAACTAAAAGTAGTGTTTTTCATTACTTCTTTATGGTAACTTCCGGCTGTATCAAGTAGTAACAAAGTGTGACCGGTTGGAGCTGTATCCATTACTACAAATTGCCTTTTGGCACTATGAATAGCTTTCGAAAATGCATGAAATACGGCAACTTCTTCTGTGCAAGGTGATTTCAAATCCTCTATCATTAATTTTTTGGCTTCTTCGTCCAAATTTCCACCTTTGCTCGCTACCTCTTTATCAATATAAATTTGAGTTTCTAATTTTGGGTCAATTCTATCGATCTGCAAATTCTCAGGAACTTTGTCAAGTTGGCTGATAAAATCATTGATATGAGCCGCAGGGTCAGTAGTTGTAAGCAATACTTTATGTCCCCTTTGGGCAAGCAATACTGCAATTGCAGATGCAATTATAGTTTTACCTACTCCGCCCTTGCCCATAGTCATAATTAGACCATTAGTTCTGCCATTTGCTTCAATTTCGTCAACTAATTTTAGAATATCTTTTGAATTATGATTTTCATAAGTGTAGCTTTCATTTGTTTCATTTTCTTTCAAATGGCTTTTTACTTCCAAATCAATTATTTGCTTTTGCAATTCCAAATCCCAAACCGACTTTAATTTCTCAATTCCCAATACATTATAAGGTAATAATTTCAAACTAACTTGCTCTAATGTTTTCAAATTTTCTGGCATTTGAGCAATTTCATTTTCCGAAAGTTTTTGTATTTTTTGAGCAAATTTGTCCGTTGTACTATTAGATTCAGTCAAGGTCTGACTTGCTACAAAAACACCATTTAGTAGTAATTTTTGATTAGAAAGTCCTAATTCTTTAAGTTCTAATGATGTTTTATTTGCTTCTTTAAGTGCAGATTTTTCGGCTCTACTCACCAAATAAAATGTAGTTTGTGTGCTATCTTTGAGGGTATTCAATACCTTGTTATATCTATCTTTATTACTTTTTAGGGCAGAAGACGGACCAATACACGAAGCTCCACCAGGGTTTACTTCCAAAAAATTATCCCAAGCGGCAGGCAATTCCAAAAGTCTAATTGTATGACCAGTAGGAGCAGTATCAAAAATGATATTATCAAAATTGTTATCAATTCCTTCACCAGTTATAAATCTTGAAAACTCATCAAACGAGGCAATTTCTGTAGTACAGGCACCAGATAATCCTTCGGTAATTGACTCAATTTCAATTTGAGGCAAAACCCCAACTAATGGCTTTGTAACTCTTTCGCGGTAGTTGTCGGCAGACTTATCTGGATTAATATTTACAACATATAAATTTGGAACTTTGCTATGTTGCTGAATTTCTTCGCTAACTTTGGTTTGTAATACATCTTCCAAATTTGACGCAGGGTCTGTGCTTATCAAAAGTACTTTTTTGCCTTGAGAGGCAATATTTACAGCAGTTGAACAAGCTAAAGTAGTTTTGCCAACCCCACCTTTTCCAGTAAAAAATAAAAACTTGCTATTAATTTCAAACATGACTTAACTCTTTAAATGTGAAATGTATATTTATTATTATTTATTTGTAATAATTTTAAGAGACGTTTCACAATTCTTTATCGTTTTATTACGATAAATGTATTATTATCATGATTAATATTTTGCACTATTTGCACTCTTTTTTGCGTTTTTTCATCAAAAACTTCACGATATTTCACGATTTTCGCTTGTTTTTTGATTTTCAATGAACTTTCTTAAAATCATTAACCTCTAATATCTAAAAACTAACCACTTTCTTATTACGCATATATTACGTAATTATTGTGTTTTTACTTACGTTTAATTTACTATTTCTTCTTTTTATAAATTCTAATGCTAATTTTTGCAGAATCAGAAATTTCGGTTATAGAAACTTACAATTTCTAGTAATTTTAACTCGTTCTTAATTGACATAATCTCCTCCATAAATCTAAAATTATTCTTTAGGAATTGCTACACCCATTCTGCCTCTAATCCACGCTGCACGTTTTAGAATATATCCTGTTGGCTTTGCTGGATTCCACCTTCTTGGGTTAGGCAAAACCGCACCAACAAGTGATGCCTGAGTGCGATTTGCATCAGCAGCAGATTTCCCAAAGTATGCCTGCGAAGCCGCCTCTACACCATAAATACCGTGTCCCATCTCAACTATATTGCAATAAACCTCAATTATCCTGCGTTTTCCCCAGATTTGCTCAATCAAAATCGTATAATACACTTCCAAACCCTTTCGCAGATAATTACGTCCATTCCATAGAAATGTATTTTTTGCAGTTTGCATAGTAATTGTGCTTGCTCCTCGCATTTTGCCACCCGGCTTTTGGCGTGCATTATATCTTTGGGCAGCTTTCACAGCTCGCCAATCAAAGCCATTATGTCGCATAAATCGCCCATCTTCCCCACCGATAAAAGCTCTCGGAAAGTTTTTGGACATTTCATCATAACTCACCCAACTTTTGGAGATACCCTCCCCTTCAAATAGCCGCAAAATCATAAGCGGAGTGAATATCGGATTTACATAACGGTAAACCGCCACAAGTGATATACTCAATATCACACATAAATATATAAAGTAAATTATTTTTCGTAAAATCATATTTTTTTGTTCCCTAACTTTTTTGGTTCTAATGTAGGGGACGGGTCTCCCGTCCCTGATTAATTTATATCTACAAAAAAATTCAAAAATTTACACAAATTAATTAAAAATTTATTTTACAACTAATTATTGGATTTAAATTTTTGGGACGGGAGACCCGTCCC
>JBEICW010000017.1:0-16800 GCA_040383785.1 Ignavibacteria bacterium
AAAAATTGGTTCATATTTATTATAAGTTCCATCAAATAAAATAGAGTTTTTTAAATGTTCAGGTGAATAACTTGATATTGATTTCGCTAAAAACATTGCAACCTTACCTTTGTATTCCATACCTAATTCATCACATAGTATTCTAATACTATCATCTTCTAATGGTATGTATTTGTTATTACCAATTCTTATGTCAGATATGTTCCAACACATATATCTATCATTCTTTAAATACTCATAGCACGTTGTTAATGTTGGTCTAAGGAAATTATCTCTCCAATCATCATACGTTGTGTATAAATGACAAGATTGTGTTTTATCTTCTGAATATTGCTCTCTATTAAAATAAGGAGGTGATGTGAATATAAAGTCTAATTTATTTTTATATTTCTGAAAATTAATGTTATTGTGTATAACTTCACTACCTTCACTAAATATATCAAATGTATGTTTCTCATCAATGTCAAAATATTTCTTAGCAATCTCATTTCTCTCACCGGTAACAGTTAAAAAGTAATCAGCTAAATATTCATATCTTGTTATGCCTAACTCATTAATAAAGTTATTTGTATTCGGGTCAGTTCCGATATAATGCAATTTACGATTGGTTGACATTGCACCTAATATTCTACCACCCCAACCGGATGATGGGTCATATACATTAACAACGGTGTTTCTATCAATGTGTTTAGTGAAATTTTCATATAAATATCTTGCAATCAATGGAGGAAAATTAACTGCAATTTGTGATAATGATAATCTAAATATCTGTATTATACTAGGAAACAACTTAATCTTTTTATCATATAATACAAGTAAGTAATTTATCTTTCTATCTTTACCACCCTTAGTTTTATATGTATCAACCAATGTAGTAACATCACCAAGATAATTAATATGCTTATCTTTTAATATACCATCGGAATATAACTCTTTAATATAATCACTTGTTAAATGTATATATGCACTTACATCATCATCTTGATTTTCTTGATAATCAATTTTGGTAATACGTAACCCGTAATTTTTAAACCTATCTTCATTAGAGTTTTCACTAATAAGTAAATCTCGGATAACTTCTTTTGTGTAATCATAATTACCATTATTTAATTTTAAATTAATAAACTCATCATTTTCTAACTTCAATGAACGACTAAATACACGCATACTATCATTGTATATTGTTCTACGTGATGTTCTAATAAATAAACTTTTAAATTTCTCAGTGAACATATCATAAAATGAAGCATCACCACGACCGGATATTTTTGTCTTTAACATAGACGGAAAGAACTGATTGACAACACTTGCACTCTTATTATGTGTTCTAATTACACCGATGATATCCTTATCATCTTCAATTGAATAATCAGAATAAATCTCATTCACATTATCAATTGCATTAAATGTTAGAAATGATGATTTCATTCCATCTTCGGATTTACCATAGAAAGGAGGTGTATCTGAACTATCCCAATTATCAAGTAAAAATAATCTCAACTCATCAATGAATAAATTAAATTCATCCATTGTCATTTTTACAATCTCATCATATTGTAAATCATATTTATCCAAATTGAGATTTAATTTCTCATAAAAATATTTCTTTTTATTATTCATATTCATAATTATAATTTTCTAAATGTCCACATCGGTTCGCAAAATGTCTTATCTAAATTATCATCTCTAAATTGTTTATGTTCGTCACTATGGTTTTCACCAGAGGCACGACCAGCACCAGCACTATTAGGTCGTTGAGACATTTCCATCCCAATAACTCCCTCATACTCAAATCCGTTATTAGTCATAAACTCAATTAGTGGTTTAGATATATGTAACCACTTGTTGCCTTTCTTTGAAAATATATCAGCAATATTAACAATTATTCTACCATTTTGTTTAACCGTTGGTATCATTGCTTTCAATGCCTTATGCAAGAACAATGTATTCCAGGTGTCAATTTCTTTATATCGCATCCAGGATTGTGTATCACCTTCACCATAACGTTCAGCATCAAAATAAGGTGGTGATGTAAATATTAAATCAAAGTGATTATAATAAGGTGTGTAATCAAAATCTTCTGCTGGTGAAATATGAAAATTTGTTAATTTATCATCTTCAAACATTGTTAACCATTTATCGTAATGTTCTTTTTGTTCATTGTAGTATTGATGATTTTCAACACGAGGATCTAAACCAACATAATGTTTTGTATATTGCGATGAATAAAATCCACATAGTCTATCTCCCCAACCCATTGAAAAATCTAATACATTTTCAGCTTTGAAATAATCATATAAACTTTTAGCAACTATTGGTTTGAATTGACTACATACATATTTACGTAATTGAAGCATTGTAATTAAATTTTGTTCATTTAAAAACTCCATTTTCAATGAATATGCTGAACTAACTAATGAACGCATTTGTTGAGCAGATGACCATACCTCAACCGGTGACTTTGCGTGTGAACTACCTACAGTAAATCTATTCTTTTGTTGAAAAAAGTTAGATGCTTTGTTACCAACATTAGAACGTGAAAAATATAAATGCTTACCTTTATATAATGAATCATCATTTATCATTGAACTACGTGAAAACCATTCACCTTCAGTTAATAAATCAGTAAATTTTGATTGCTTTAAATCATCAAAAGAACGTCTTGCATCATATTTTGTTATCGGTGAGTATGGTGGCTCATATTCCATTAGAACAACAACTAAACTATCACATACATCATTCTTATCAAATGTTGTTTTAATATAATCAAATTCTTCTTTGCCTATATAAAAATAGGGCTTCATATTTTTAAATTTATCAAAATAATCAAGGTACATATTTTCTCTATATAATAATATATTATAAGTGCAAATATAACAAAAATAAGTATTAAAACCAAATTTAATACTTATTTAAATTTATTTTATATATTAAATTAAATTATCTCTAAACTTCCATCACGGAGATTATTTTCACCTGTAAATAATATTGTATTAGGGTCAACACTAAATACTTCAACCGAAGGAGTTCCATCAATCGGATAGATGTCTGATACACAACCTTTATATCTATTTCTTTGTGTAGATGTAGGTAATGATTTAGCACTATCATATATTGATTTCTCAACTGATGATGAATAAAATTTATATAACGATGCACTATCAATATTATTGTAATAATATTTTCGGATTGAATTTATGCTATTAGTAGGAAATTTATCAACTAATGTTCCGAAAGGACTGTATCTATCTTTTGAATTGGATTGAACAATCCAATTACCAGCAACCTTCTTACTATTATAAAATCTATATACTGAAGGTAAATCTTTTTTATTATCAAGTAGAGTGGATTTATCATAATTATATCCATTTAATGATAATACATTACCACTAAAACTATCATTCAATTCAATAGTCTTACCGTTTAATTGAAATGAATCCAATCTATCAACGGCTGTATCTAAATCAATATCAGGTGCTTCAGAATTTAATTTATAAATATTTAGCGTTTCAATATTACCTGGCTTGTAATTATTGTAATCATCGGTTTTTAATTCTTCAATTAAAATTTGCGTACCATCTTTTTGCGTTATGTGAACATCATTAATTTCAGGTAATGTATTAGTCTTAACTCTATTTCTCTCTAATAGATTTTGTTCAACTAATGTTCCTAATATCTTATTAGCACGATAAGGTAGCACCTGTCTAATTTGTTCAAACACACCAAAATCATATAACTGAACTAATTTAAAGAAAGCATTAAAATCATTTCTATTCTCATACTTCTTCCAATACTCAATACTAAATTCTTGTAAATTAGGATATTCATCTCTGTAAACATCAGCAGGATTACCGATATAATCATCTAAGTTTGCATCACCAATGTGAGATATTATGTCTTCATTTATTGTATCCTGTGGTGAAAATGCAATTACTAATTTAGCACTATCCAATGGTTGGTCATCATAATCAGCCAATGTTGAACGATTGGTCATGTTTAAATTAGATATTTGTATATCATTTTCTATTCTTATCTTTGTTGATAAGAAATTTTGTCCACCAATTGATGGAACTCTATATGTTGAATCTTGGTTGTATCCAAAGTATTCATTTGTTATACCGGTTACAGTTGCTGCAAGTGCAAACCCATCATCAAACTTTAATAATTGTTGATTTGGATGATGTGAATATAAAGTTTGATTTGTTGAGTAATCTCGTTTATTATTACCGAAAATATATCTCATCTCTAAATCATAAAAACTAGACGTTGTTGAATTACCAACATACGAACCACCTGCTTTTGTGTGTTGTATTAATACATCTTCATCAAGTGGATTAGTCCAAAATCTAATCTCTCTAACCGAACCAAAGAACGGGTTATATTGTGTAATATTAACATCATTAAAGAATTTAATTGAGCCAGATGTATTCCATAATACATTCAACTCATTACTACTTGTTGTTGTGTATATTGATGCACTTCTAAATATTGTTACTTTACCATACTTTTCTTTCGCAACATACAATCTATATTCATTGTTTATATTGTTACTCAAACTGGATGTCATTCTTTGTAATGCTACATTATAGAAATCACCATCTAATAAATCTAAATCGGTTATTGAACTAGTTAAATAAACACTAGCACTTTTATAGTAAAATCTTAAATTTGCTCTTTCAGAGTGATATGTATTATAATCATAATCAACCGAAATGTGAAATAGATTATTATTATTAACATCATTCTTACTTAAAAATAATTGTTTATCTCTACCATTGGTTGTATAATCAACTAAATTAGCATTGTAATTAAATGAACGAACAAATATTGTATCCTGATAAGCATTATCAATCTTCTTAAATGGTATTTGAATACTGGATGAGTCGTTCAATACAAGAGAATACTGAAATTTATTTAATGTTAAATCACTTCTTAATTTTGTTGTTGATGGCCCACCATATTCTTTTGTATACAATATACTACTAGGAATACCATAAGATGATATTAAAGATTTAACACTTCTATTACTACCCTTTGTTTTTAAGATACTCGGAAGGTTATTTATTATTCTCTTCCAAATTTGTTTTGTTGCAATATCACTATTAATACTTTGAATACCTAATGAACCGGATTGTATCTTAACGTTATCTTTATCAACGCCAAAGAATGCCTCCCATAATTCATTTGTTTGTCTACCATTGGTTAAAGTCCAGCCATAATGTTTAGCAAGGTTATATAATAAATCAGGAGATGTACCATCTCTAACATGCTCTTCACTTGAATATAGAGACCTAATATTTTTAATGTAAGTCCAGATTATATCATAGTGCTGGCCTAACATATCCATAAATAATACAGCACCTTCATTCAATGAATCATCAACTATATGACCAGGTAGATACCAACGTAAAGCATTTAGATTAAATTTATCATATGTCCTAGCAACATCTTTTGTTCTTTCATACCAAGTAATTGCATTATCACTATCGGTTGGCTCTAATGAATAAGGGTAAACTACTTCAATTGAACTAGTAAAAAATCCATAATAATCAACCCAACTGGATGTTGCTTGTTGCCATTGCATATACATTTGGTTCCAGGGTAATGGCCCATATACAACACCAGATGGAACTACCTTAGGATATGGCTCAACCGATGCGGTACCAGGATATGTATATAAACTAGCTGAGTAACCGAAATAAAGATACTTCTCAAAATCATCAAATGTATTTATTATGTTCTTTTTTATATTTGTTACTTTACCATATTCACCAGCTTTATCACCGACAACAATGCTTAAATCAGATAATCTAGCATCATACAATTCAATTTGTCTTAACTTATAAACAAAGTTATCAACTCTCTCTTCTGCACTTGAAAAATGAACAAAGTTATTAAATTCAGAATAATCAACATTTATTCTAATACCGGTAAGTAAATCTTTATTAAATAAACTTTCAATCAATTGTTGTGATGAACTACCAGATGCAATTAAATATTCATAATTCTTAAATTCAGTATCCTGATTTACAGCATAATCATTCTCAATAAAGAAATTAGGTCCTTTTAGATTATTACCACGTTTAATTACCTCAGTTGGTATTAATGTAATTTTATCAACGTAGGACTCCATAATTTCGGTTGATAAAAAACAAAACGTATTGATTGTTACATCACCTGGTAATTCTTCATATAACCTAACATATATTTCTCTCTCTTGTCTATCAGTTGATATATTTAGAATATTTATTAATTTATTGTAACCAAAGTTTAATACGTATGACTTCCAATAATCAGTATTAACATTTACATTATCAATGAAATTATTAAATTCCTGTAATAATTTAACATCCTGTATATCACTTAATTTTAATTTTAATTCTCTACGAGATGGACTAACATCAGCAATAAATAATTTATTAGCTGAATTAAATGAACCAATTAAATTCTTATGAAAATTATATACAAATTTATAATTACCACGAATAAAACCATAACTTGATATATTACTATGAATATCAAATTGAACTTCATCTAATTTAGTATCTTGATTATATGTTTGTTTCCAATCGGTAACATTGTGATTACCGATTAAATACCCACCATCATTTGAGTATAAATGGAATTCAATTGATGTATTATTAATATCATTAAAATCAGGTAAATAATACTTTGATTTCATTAAATTTAAAATCTTAGTATCAATCCGCTGACCGGCAATAGGCAACTGATTGTTTAATATTAACTCACTATTTTTGTAATTACTTAGCATTAATTATATTATTTCCCAATTTCATTCTATTTAAATTTTAACATAAGTATTCTTAAGACTTCTAACCGTCGGAATATCGAATATATTTAAAGCGTATAAGAAATGTGGCGGTGGCGTTTTAATTTGCCTTTGTCCTTTCAATCCAGGATATATCTTTTCAAAATCAGCTTGTTCAGCATCAGTATAAGGAATACCCTGCGAATATACCTGTGTATAAGGAATCTCTTTCCAGTAATCTTTTGCTTTTTCTAATAAGAAAGATATGTCAGCATTAGTTAATTTATTAATAATAGCACCAGTCATTTGTCCAGTTACTTTATCTATATTATCATTTTGTAATCTACCACGATGTGATACTTCTCTTCTCTTAAATATACCCTCGGTCATACTAACTTCTTTTTTATGGTACTTGTACCATTCACCAATTGCAATCTCAATCAATAAATCATTTGTGTTGTTAAGAACTCTCTTATTACGTTCATCGGCTGCTGTTGGATTTGGAATAACAGGTACTTTCTTCTTATCATCATTTACCCTAGTTTCAAATCTACCTAATGCAATTGATACCGTATTACCAAATAACTTAACATCCTTATTAATTGTTATTGCCGCACCGGTATTTGTTTTTTCTTTATCTGCTGGTGTAGGTTGTGTTACAGTCGATCCACCTACTGTTTGATTCATAAACAAATCAACCACTGTCGGTGCAGTAACGGTTGTGGATGTTCCAGTTTGAGCTTGTGTTACACCACTTACATTAGCTCGTTGATTTTGTAACTCACGTTCTTTTCTAATTGTATCTAATGCACTTTCGGTTTCTTTTTTATCATCTTCTAAATCTTTCTTTAACTTATCAATTTCAGCTTTAACACCATCGGTTAATGCCTTCAATGCATCGGTTGATGCCTTTGAGGACTCCTGCATTTGCTTAGCTAAGTTATCAGCAATATCAGTTGCTTGTTTAGTTAATTTACTTATTGTATCTTGTGCATCTTTTAATTGTTTTGCTTTTGCGGCATCTGCTGATTTTAATGCTGATACCTCGTTTGATGAAGCATTTAAATCACCAAGCAATTTATTTATTTGTGATTTCAAATCATCAATTATTCTGTATTGTTGATTTCTAATGCTCTCCTCAGAAAAGAACTCAGTGAACTCATAATCAAGTGAATACATTAAAATATCTTTATCAAAGCGTCTTGATATTTGTAATACATTTAGTTTATTTTTATTCTTACTATTATCAGCAAAACTAATTATATTACCACTTTGGTCTCTATCAATTTTATTACCTATTGTAAATTCATTTGTATTTATTGCTGATTGATTAAATGAACCTAATTTTACTTCGCTAGGTAATGAACCCTTATAGTAATCAACCAATGTAATACGAGTAAGCAAAGCATCACTCATACTTATTCGTATTCCGTTATTCTTATCAATTGTACCAGTATCCATTTTTATATTTAACCCTAAACAGCGTTTAAAACTCTACCATTAATATCACGGTTTGGAAATCTAATCTCAAATATAGAAGGATCCAAACTAGGAAATATAACTCCGTTTCTAGTTGCTTCTTGTATGTCATAAACATTACCGGAGTAACCATAATCACTATCAAACTTATTTAATACATTCACACTAGCAACAGTTTGAACACCCTCAACCTTATCTAATTCAGTATATATGTTTGCTATGTATATAGGTTGATTTATTTGTAACCTATCAATGTTAAATAATCCTTGTATTGTTGTTATACATCTAACCAATACTTCATTTGAATTATATTCAGGTCTAATATATATCTCAAAATCAATACCTAAATTGATTATAAATGCATCTTTTATATTTATTGCATCGGTTAACATTCTATAATATGATAAATATGTCTTAATGTTTTCCTTTATTGCAATGTTACTTTTAATCAATCTTTTCTTATTATCATATGATAATATATATAAATTCATTGCTAATGGGTTTGATATATATTGTCTGCTATTTTGTAAATCAGGATTTAATTGGTCATCTTGTAAAATATATGCCTTAGCAACACTACCAAACTTACTAGGCAATGAATATACCCTAACAATATAATCCTCTTTTGTTACAACACGATTTTGCGTTGTAAAATTAGCACTTGCGTTTAGTCTTATCTCGTCAATGGTCTCAAATGACTTACCACCGGTTGCTGGGCCTGGATTATTAAATGATACACTCTTAATAACTAAATTTAATAACTCATCATCCAAACCATCACGGTCTATTTTAACTATTGTATTATATGCTTCAGTTAATTCACCAGAACCAATATTATCTAATATACCATTTGTTACTGTATATCTTACAGTAAGTGTTGTATTTTGTGGTGCTAAACCGTATGTTTTGGTATATAGAAAATTAGATGGGTCAATTGAATAATCTAAATTATAATTTTCAAATCCTGTTAAACTATTACCAACTAAATCTGGATTAGGTATTAACTCTTCATCATTCTTAGATGATATACCAGACCCAAATTGTAGAACCAAACTACCATCAGCTATAAATCTCGATACAAATCTTCGTGGCACTTGTAATAACTTCATTAGATAAGGAACACTATCTTTATAATAATGTAAATCAGGATCATTCTTAGATGAGTTTTCAACCGGCTCAAATATTGTATCGGTTGCTAAATACGGAACCTCATACCATCTATTACCATCACTATCATATACATCAATTATTGATGATATATTTTGACCAGGAATCGTTACCTTATCATAAGGTTTTGGATTTGTGAAATTAAATGTCGCTGCTGATATATTACCTGAAACACCCTTTGTTTTCTTTTTTAATAAATAGTAAGTTGGTTCATTAGTTAATATGTCAATTTGATAAATACTAACTTCGGTTGTATCAAGTGATGAAGATAATTTAAAATTAACATCATCAAGTGTTCTAAACGTAATGTTTTGGTCAGACCTTGATGATACCGTTGTATTTGCACCGACAGTTAAAGCATAATTATAATCAGGTCTAGTTGTTGAACCAACACCGATTGAAGGTACAATTTGATATATATCTAATTGAACAACGGCAGGTAATGTGTTTTTAACCTTATAACCAAGTGAATTGGCTAAATCAATTATGTTCTCTCTTTCTTGTGCATAAGGTAATAAATTTTCTCTTAATGCAATATCAGTATAAAAACTTAATACATCACCAACATAAGCAGCTGACTCAATAAATAACATACCAGGGTCAGTTTCATTAAAATCAACATAGGTATTAGGAAAATAAGTTTGTGCAAATCTAATTAGATTATTTCTAAACTCACCAAAGTCCCTACCTAGATAATTTATATCCTTAATAATAATATTACTCATTTGTTACAATACCCAATTGTCCGTTATCATTAATAGAAAATGATATACTTCTATTTATATTTTCATTACCAACACTAAAAAAAAGTTTTATTAGAATAACATGCATAATGTCAGACGTAATAACATTATCATTCAATGATGGAAAATCAACTGATACCTCATTAACTCTTATATAAGGTAACCAATAATCAATAGCACTCGTTATACTAATTTGTATTGATGAGCGAATCAAGTCAATATTTTGTTCAAACAATGAATCAATTATATTTGTGCCTAGTCCAGGATGATAAAATCGCTCTCCTAATCTTGTTAATAATAGATTTTTTAGATTGCTTATCGCCTGTTCTTCTGTGCTATATGATTTTGTGAATAACCTACCACCCTTAGCTGAGAAAGGTAGTAGAATACCGATTGGCTTTGTTGAGCTACGATTAAATTTTTTATTAAACGTATCGGCTATTGTTATATCACGTACTATTGAAATATTGATTACCTGATTATAATTTTTAAATTATATATTTATTATTTTTTAAACATTCCAGAATAATTCTTAGTTAATGCTTTTGTTAGTGAATCATCTTGTAAACCACCTGCAAAATCAAGCACTGAATTTGTGTGAGCTTGCATCGGTTCAGTTGACATTCCAGATGATTGACCTTCATCCGGTGGTAATAATGATTTAATTTGCATTGAATTAACCGGAGCTGAACTTCTACCGGTTTGATGTCCAAATGTTCTTGCATCACCACTAACAGGTAATGTTTCCCAATCATCATCATCATCAGCAGCACCAGCACTTGAAAACAGAGTTTGAAAATTCTCTCTTAACATCTCACGTTGTGATTGTCTTGTATTAGTATCAACAACATTATCATCATAAGATTGATTATTATTTTCAATCAATAAATTATTTATTGATGAGTCAACATACTCTTTGATTATTGCACCAAAGTCATTTAAGGACTCATTAACTCTTGCTGATACCTCTTCTTCAATTAAATCAGCTATTATATTTATATCATCATTACTTAACATCTCATACCTCTTATATAATTAGTTTTAAAATATTATTTTTATTTATATTTATTTTTTTAAGAACAACTAGGTGGTATTATAAATCCATCAAATTTTCTTGGTGTTTTAACAAAACAACCACCACCGTTTCTATCAAATCCTTTACCACTTGTATTACCCTCAATACTAGTTATTGCACCTGCTTCACTCACAGCCACTACCATTCCAATATGGTGAGCTCTACCACCACCATCTTTTGCATAAACTATTAATGCACCTTGTTTTGGTGTAGCACTCCAATAACCATTTTTAATCGCCCATTGTTTCCAATTCTCACAACTTGCTTTACCTGATAATCCAGGTGTTGCTATACCACCTTCTTTCCACCATGTTGCTGTTGCACTAGCACACCAATAAAAACCTTCGGTTGTATAATTCTTAGTCTTACCTTTATTATTTAAACCTGCATTACTAATCATCTCATCTATTCTACCAGGGCCTCTTCTATTCTCACCATTCGGGAACCCACCAAAATTCATACCACCCTTAAATTCAAGGTTGGTTGGATCAACAAACTCCATTATACCGATGTCATTTATTGCTGAATTTATTGCACCCTCAGCCGCTTTACATTTATATTTATCAGGTGTATTATTAATCTTATCTCGTAATGATTTATTGGAACTTAAATCTTGTTTAGCAACTTTCTTACCTTCCGTTAACTCAGCTTGTGCATATTCTTTTTTCTCCTCAGCAGCTGCTTTTGCATCAGGTGGTAAAGATGGATCATTAATTTGAGCATCCGCTGAACGCACTGTTGATTCTAATTCCTGAGTTTCCTCAGGTGATAAAACAAACTCAGCTTCTTCGGCTTCACTAAGTGAAGGAGGTGAAAAATCACCAGCTGGTGACTTATTTAAAAATACCAAATCACTTTTCAATGATGGTATTTGTTGTTGTAATTTAATTAAATCATTAGCAACATTAGTATATACAGGTGCCTGTATAGGCGGTAAAGATGGACCAACACCAGTTGGATGAACTTCAATCGCAAGTGTATTACACAATGTTGTCAATGATGCTAATAATTTACTTAACCATTCACCTGATTTATTACCCAATAAAGCCGGTTCAGTTGCTGATATACCTAAATTTATTCTATTACTATTAATTTCAAATGTGTTTTGACAATCAATTGCCATATTATTGGCTGTATTAATTGCGACACCACCTTCAGATTGAATTAAAACTTCTTGTTGTTTGGTTGCAATAATAATTCTATCACTAAATAAGCCAAGTTGATTACCTGTATAATTCTCACCAACTTTAAATGTATTAACACCCAATCTATCTATTGATTTAAAATTTGCGTATTTAGGAAAATATGGTATGGTTTGACCAGATGTCATCCAAATTGAACTATCATCTTCTTTAACATTCTCAACATAAAATTTATTTGGTTTTGTTGATACACTACCATTAATTCTACCATTTCTAATTACAGTTAATGGATCACCAAAAATTGATTTTCCTTTCTTCCAAGATGGTGGTAATGTATAATCGGATACTGAATCATTTAGTGTAGACGAAAATCTAATTGATTGATTATATCGTCCCTCAATAATAACATCACCAGCATAAGGTTGAATTGGTCTAACGTCATTTCTTTCAACAAAACTATTAGCAAAAATATTTTTCTTACCATTCTTTCTAACATCATTGTTTTTTGTATGACCGGCTTCGGTATTTGAATACGATGCTTTATCAATACCACCTGCTCCGGTTCCTGTCTTTGTTATATCAGGTAATCCGTTGTGATGTATTAAACTTTGAATTGCATAGGTTGTTATATAATAATTTTGTGAGGACCCACCGATTGCACCACCACCAGCAGAAGGGCCTCTTATTATCATAACAACTTCACCAAGTAGTGGTAGTTTTTTAATATTATAATCAAGTGGTCTTGCACTAATAGCCATTTGTTTTGTTCTAAGTGATTCAGATGAAAGTGGTACCACTTTGATATTATATATTTGCTCTGGACTATCGTCTTTATAATTAACCTCAATAACCTCGGCTGCCTGTATTTCAATATCTGCACCATTAGATGAGAATTTACCACCACCGGATTTTACTGTATGACCAAGATTAATCATATACTACCTCCATCGGATACTCGTTCAATCGCAGCATCAATCAATTTATATTCAGTATTAGGCATATTTTCTAATGCAATTCTTTTTAATTCATCTTTCTCTTCTTGTGTAAAAATAAAGTAATTTGTATTACTACCAGCAACCTCGGACTCACCTGGTGCTAATTCCATCTTTTCTCTCGATGTAATATACTTTTGAACTATTGCGGCTAACTTAACTAACTCATCATCATTCTTAACTCCAATCTCATACAAATCCCTAACCAATGGCATCATCTTCATAACATCATCACTATCATCCATCTTATCCATTATAACTGTAATTGCAGTTTTAATCTCATTTGATTTATGTTTTGAGTTTCTATATATGTCAGTAAACAAATCATTCAATGATATGTCTTCATCATACTCATTCTTAAACATTTTTGTTTCGTTACTTACCATTAAGTATATGCCTCAAATTATTTATTATCAGTTTCAAATATAACTCTACCATATATTCTTCTTATTCTCTTTAAAATTCTAAGTATGTCAGATTGTCTGCAACCGGTTTGCTCTTTAACAAGAAAATAAATTGATTTTTGATTGGTTGAAAAATTTATTGAGTCAGAGTTTTTTAATATTTCAAGGAACGCATTTGCAATAAGGAAATCATCCTCCTTTGAAAAGTGTATTTTAATTGTTTCAGAAAAGTAATCAACAAATGATTTAATTTTATCATTTGCTAATAATTCATCATCCAAATTATTTAATCTATCATAAATCTCAATATCAATAACGTGAGGAACATCAAGTGTATCAATCTCATAAGTTATATGATTACTCTTAATAAATTTTTGTTTCTTACCATATAGAAAATTAAATGCAATTGCAGATAGATAACTAAATGCAGTTCCCTTTGTATCATCATAACCTTCTAATTTTAAAAATAAATGTGTCACCGTCTCATCACGTAAATCACTAAAACTAACATCATCGGTTTGTAATTTATATTTAAAAATTAAATTATGTGCTATTTTATTTAATGCAGGTACAATCTTATTGAATATTCTATTACGCTGTAATTCATCTTCTTGTCTATTATATTCATTAACAAACTCTTGTATTTCTTGCGTAAAATAAAAATTTCTATTCTTACCTGTAGATAAAACAACTACCTTATTATGTTCTCTTTTTATTCTCTTGGCTCTTGTTTGATTTGACTCCATCAATTCATATACCTCAATTATTTTTTTATGTATGTTTTACCACGACCGGTAACAGGTGGTTTAGCATTAGACTTTCTATCCAGTTTAGATTGTAATTCTAATACCTCTTTCTCTTTATCCAACTCAGAAATTACACCTTCCAAATATTGAATATCCAATATCTTTTCTTGTATAAAATAATTGTCATCTATGTTAACATTCATTTCTTCTAATGTTTTCATATATGCTATTACCTCATCTCGGATTAGATTAAAATTAATACCAACAACATCATCATTTCTAAAATAACCCTTGGCATCTATAAATAAAACTTGTTGCAATAAAATAAGACAAGAAACAAAATTAGTTATTATCTTATCTTCTAAATATTCAATTCGGTTTAATAATCTCATATTATTAATTATTAATAAACCAACGATTAGAAAAAATAAAATAAAAATGATTATTATTAGTGATAAACTTATATACATATAGTCCTAATTAATTATTATTATTAAAAATATTTACTTGATATTAATTCCAATTTGTCATCTTTAATTGTAACAGGTTGTTTGTGTTTCTTAATTATTGTTTTGCTATTAATTGTATTATTTGATTTATAATGTTCAATTCTAGCATTAGCAATCTTGTAATATTCATCTTGTAGCTCCATACCGATGAAATCAAAGTTATTTTTAACACAAGCAATACCTGTCGTACCAGAACCCATAAACGGATCCAAACAAACACCACCAACAGGTGTTATCATCTTAACTAAATACTCCATTAATGCAATCGGTTTAACAGTAGGATGACTATTTTGTTGTGGTGCAATTCCCTTTTCAACAAAACTACCCTTACCGGTATCGGTTCTTGTATCAACTTCTTTTATTTCAAAATCATCTAAACCAATATTTTTCTCTGATTTACTTGCCTTAGCAGAAAAGAAAAACCTAGATGTTTTACCCTTTGCTGGCTCTTTCGGGCCAACACCTAAATAACTTGAACCATTTGTTTGTTTTGATTTACTATGCTCATCACCATATTTACCAAAGCCAGTAGTCTTTGCGTTTGGCCAATGTGAGCCGTGTTGTGAGTCAGGAAATTGATTACAAGGACAATCTGGATTTGTATGTTCAATATTATTAAACTCTTTCGTTGTGAAATTATTAGAATTATTTATATCATCAAATTTAGGTGTAACACCGGTTCCTGTTTTATCAATACCAACAGGTAATGTTCCAAATGGTGCAGTCACACTTTCTTTTGAATAACTGACTTCATCACAAGTGCATTGAATAATTAAATTAGCAGGAAATCTACCGGTTGGTTTATAATTCTTAGGTTCTACCATTGAATAATCACCATAGACAACATTATTTGTCATTGGTTTGGTACCGAAATCAGCATGTTGATTTTTAATTGTTGCTTCATTATAGTCATCTTCATTAATGAACTCAACTCTACAAGCATCAATATTTATACCACCGGTATTATGTTTTAATACATTCTCAGCAACCGTCTTCTCACTCAATGGTTTTCTTGCTAATACAATAGGTTCATTCGCTGGTTTTAAATGCGTTCCCCAACCAATCCATTCTTTCGCTTCATCGGTTGTGTATTCAGGATTATCAATTGTTTTACCACCATTCTCGGTTTCATAATATATAGTCTTTTTAAGACCTTGTTCAACAGCACTCTTTTGTAAGCCAATCTTAACATCTCTTGTCTCACCGGTCAATTGTTTAAATGCAGTTGTATTTGAACTACCGTGAACTAATTTACCCTCAATCATTTTAGGCACACTAGCTGACTTAGGAAATCCAGTTGCATAACTCCAAAACATTTCATTATCACCATTCTTTAATATCTGTGATAATTGTCTTTGTTGCTCAATATCAAGTGAATTATAAAACTCATCTTTAATTTCACTATCATCAAATAGGTATTGTATTCTATCTCTTATTTCAAACCCAGCAAATCTCATTGCCATAACACCTAAGTCATATGTTCTCGTTCCAAAAAATGATAATACATGACCACCTGGTTTTAGAACTCTAAATACCTCTTTCCAAAATAAAGGTTGTGGGACAAATGAGTCCCATTCTTTATTCATAAAACCACCACCGGTTGCATTGTAATTTTGTTGTGATGTCCAATTTGTCATCATCTGAACAATATCAGGTTCCTTACCTAATCCGTATGGTGGGTCCGTGACAACACTATCAACACTATTATCAGGTAGTGTCTTTAATAAATCAATGTTATCACCATTTAATAAATTTATCATATATATATATTTAT
>JBEICW010000018.1:0-16478 GCA_040383785.1 Ignavibacteria bacterium
AATGAAAGCAGTTTATTTATCACAACATGGAAAACCTGAAAATTTAATTTATACTGAGAATTTTGAAATACCAATTCCAAAACTTAATGAAGTATTAGTAAAAATTCAATATACTTCAATTAATAGAATTGATATAACTTTGAGAAATGGATACGAGTCTAAAAATATTTCCCCCTTTTCATTTCCAAAAATATTAGGTAGTGATGCTTTAGGAGAGATTGAAAGTTTAGGAGAAATTGTCACAGAAAATAATTTCAATAAAGGTGATAAAGTATTAATATTACCCTATTTTTATCATAATGGAAATAAGTATAGCTTGGGTTTTAATTATCATGGCACTTATTCAGAATTTATTTCAGTTCCTTTAACTTCAATAATCAAAATCACTTCTGATTTAGATTTAGTAAATTTTGTTGGATTACCAACTTCAGGACTAATAGCATATAAATGTTTAGAAAAATATTTTTCAAATGAGTTAAATAAATTAATAATCAATCCACCTAAAAACCTTTTAATAAAAGGTGGAAATAGTGGTGTAGGAACTTATATCATCCAACTTGCAAAACAATTAAATTTTAATGTAACTTCTACTGCTGGAAATCATAAAAATGTCATAAAGTTAAAAGAATTAGGTGCAGATGAAGTATTTAACCATTATGATGATGATTTTAAAGATATATTATTAAAAAGATATGAAAATCATTTTAATATAGTGATAGACTTTCTTGGAGGTGAATTTATTAATTTATATTTGGATTTATTAAAACAAAATGGTGAAATTATAAATATTGGTGGAATTTTAGGAAAAAATATCAATCTAAATTTACAGAAATTATACTCAAAAAATATAAAATTAAGTGGTAAATCTATATTTGAAATTGAAGAAAATTATGAATTAACTAAAATATATATGGTAAATTTAATCGAATTAATAGAAAAAAATAAAATTATTAATTCCATAAATAATGTTTATAAATTAGATGAAATACCCAAAGTACATCAAATCATGGAAAATGGTGTTTATTTTGGAAAAAATATAATAAGGATGTATTAATTTGATTTGATAACAATTATAATTTTTTTTTGTAATAAATTCAAATATAAAATTATTAACAATTAATATTTTAATTAAAATAAATAAATGATTTTTTGATACTATCGTCTTAACATAATTATATTATATAACACACAAAATTAATGTAATAATTTAATTTAATTATTTAATTTTATTTAACTTGAGTTCAAATTTAATTTTCAATGTAAAAATGGAGTTTTAATGAATATTCTTGTTTGTATATCAAGAGTTCCTGATACTGCTACAAAAATTAATATCTCTTCAAATGGTAAAGCCATCGACAATGCTGGTGTAAAATATATTTTAAACCCATACGATGAATTTACTATAGAAGAAGGGTTGAGATTAAAAGAAAAAAATGGTGGAACTGTTGCCGCTCTTACAATTGGTGGTGATAGTAATGTAGATATTTTACGTACAGCTTTGGCTATGGAAGTTGATACTGCTATACATGTAAAATCTACTCGCGATGATTTTGACTCTATGTTTGTTGCTCAAAATATTGCAGAAGTTGCTAAAAGTTTAAACCCAGATATTATTTTATTCGGTAAACAAAGTATTGATTTTGATTCGTATCAAGTTGCTTCGCTAACATCAGAACTTTTAGATTTACCTTCTATTTCAGTTGTATCTAAATTAGATATAAATGCAACAAGTGTTACTGCTGAAAGAGATATAGAAGGTGGAAAAGAAGTATTGGCAACTTCATTACCTTGTGTAATTAGTGTACAAAAAGGTATTAATGAACCAAGATACCCTAAATTACCACAAATCATGAAAGCAAAATCTAAACCAATTGATACAAGAAACGCAGTTGATAATGGAAATTACACTGAAGTATTATCAATGGAAATTCCATCTAAAGCAAGAGCTGGAAAAGTCTTAGGTAGTACTGATTCAGATTTGCAAGAATTAGTTAGATTATTACACGAAGATGCAAAAGTAATTTAAATTATTGATAAAAATCGTGAAATATAGTGAAGTTTTTATAATTAAACATTGCAAAGTTCTTTGATTTTTGGTTCTTTTCTTACTCCCTCTCCAAATCTTTGATTTGGGGAGGGCTGGGGAGGGGTTTTTAGAAGTTTCGATATGAAAGGTTCTTTTGGATTTATAGTCCTGTGACCCCACCCCCTACCCGCCCTTAGGCAGGGAGGAAAAAAGGAAGAGGTAAATTGTTATTGAAAAAAAAGTGCAAAGTTCCTAAAAAATAAATAGGTTTTGGTTCCTGTATTACTAAAAATTAATTTAGATAAATTTATAATAATATTTTTTGAGTAAAAATATGAGTAAAATTTTAGCTTTTATAGAAATAAATAAAGATACTTTAAAAAGGGTATCATTTGAAGTATTAACTGCTGCACGCACACTTGCAGAAAAATCTAATGGCAGTTTTGCTGCTGTTGTGATTAATGGCAATTCTAGTGTTGCAGGATTAACCTCAGAATATGGACTAAGTAAATTATTTAATATTGAGTCTTCACAATTAACTCAATATTCTTCATCAGGTGCTGCAGTAGCAGTTTCAGATTTAGCAAAATCTGAGGGGTTTGATACAGTTTTATTTGGTGCAAATGCAACTGGAATGGAATTAGCTCCAAAAGTAGCTGTTAGATTAGATGCTGGTTATGTTGCTGATTGTGTTGGACTGGATTATAGTGGTGATATTATTGCTTCTAAGCCAGTTTATGCTGGTAAAGCAATCGTAAAAACTAAAGTTAACAGATCAAATAAAGTATTTAGTTTGAGACCAAATGTATTTACAGCAACTATAGGAAATTCAACTACAACTGAATTTGTAAATAAATCAACTTCAATAGATGATAGTAATTTAAAAGTTAAAGTTACCAATATTATAAAAAATGAAGGTAAAATTGACGTTGCTGAAGCAGATAGAATTGTTACAGGTGGTAGAGGATTTAAAGGACCTGAAAACTTTTTCTTAGTTGAAAATTTAGCCAAAGCTTTGGGTGGTGCTGTTGGTGCTTCTCGTGCTGTAGTAGATGCTGGTTGGAGACCTCATGGCGAGCAAGTTGGGCAAACTGGTAAAACTGTTTCACCTAACCTATATGTTGCGTGTGCTGTTTCTGGTGCAGTTCAGCATTTGGCTGGTATGTCAAGTTCTAAAATTATAGTTGCAATTAATAAAGACAAAGACGCACCAATATTTAAAGTTTGTGATTATGGTATTGTTGGTGATGTATTTGAAGTATTGCCAAAATTATCCACACTTATTGAAAATATGCCTAAATAGTGTGCATAATAGTGCAATTTAGATAAATAATTGTTTATGTAATAATATATATTAAATCTAATTTAATATATTTCTCAAAAGAAATAGAAAAATGGAAAAAGTTGAATTGTTCGTTTTAGGACTTACTTCTGGTCCAGCTACTAATAATGCTTTTGCTCTTATTTTAAAAGAATTAGATGGTGAAAGAAGATTACCTATAATTATTGGTGCTTACGAAGCGCAAGCAATAGTTATTGAATTAGATGGAATTACGCCACCAAGACCAATGACACACGATTTATTCAAAAATTTAATAGACGTAATGGATTTATCCTTAACAGAAGTTAATATTACTGAATTGCAAGATGGTACATTTTACGCTAATTTATATTTTGAAAATGGTGATATAGAAATAGATGCAAGACCAAGTGATGCAATTGCTATTGCTATCAGAATGCAAGTGCCTATTTTTGTTTCATCTGACATTTTAGATGAAGTTGGAGTTATTGGTGCAGAAGAAGATAATCAAATCAAAACTAAAGCTCAACAAAGTCCAAAAGTAAATAAATCAGAAAAATTATCAAGTATTGACAAAATCAAAGTAAAATTAGATAATGCAATAAATGATGAAGATTATGAGTTGGCGGCTCAGTTGCGTGATGAAATGAATAAATTCTTAGGAAATAGTTGATTTAATATAATTGTATTATTACAAAAAAGTCCTTTTTTAAGGGCTTTTTTGTTTATTAAAACATTAGAAGATTTTATGCGTCTAAATCAAGAAAATATGAGAGTAAAATGAGTAATTTTAATAATTATAATAACAACTACAACAATTATAGAAGCAATCAATCTAATCCATTGCTTAATATGCCACCTGTAATTAAAAATCTAATAATTATAAATTTAACAGTTTTTATCCTTCAATTTTTATTAGAAAATTTTAGAATAGGAAATGCTTCAATAAGTAATTTATTTTTTAGTTTATTTGCTTTGCAACCTTTAGATAATAATATGATTGGAATTACATCAGATTTTTATCCTTGGCAATTAATTTCTTATCAATTTATGCATGGTGGTTTTTTTCATTTATTTTTTAATATGTTTGCTCTTTATATGTTTGGAATAGAATTAGAAAATCTTTGGGGAAGTCGTAAATTTTTAATTTATTATCTACTTTGTGGTGTTGGTGCAGGATTATTACAAATTTTCACTGCAGATGCCCCTACTGTGGGAGCTTCTGGTTCGGTTTATGGATTATTAGCTGCATTTGGTATGACTTATCCAAACCGTCAAGTAATGATGTTTCCATTGTTTATTCCAATTCCAGCAAAGTTTTTTGTTGTAATTTTTGGTGCTATTGAACTTTTATCTGGATTTAATAATTCAAGTAGTGGTGTTGCTCATTTTGCACATGTTGCAGGTGCTGTTACAGGTGTATTTTTATTGTTAGTTGGACCTAAATTAGGGATTTTTAAGTTATTCTCAAAATACGACAAAAAAAGTAATTTTAGTAATACTATGTATAGAGATTATAACGAAGATAAACCCTATTATGATATCAATGATGAAAGTTCAAGTTACAAACAACGTAATGAAAATTTAAAAGTTCATAATTTCAATGAGCCCGTCAAACAAAAACCTGCATTTTCATTAAATGTAGATGGCGAAGATATTAATCAAGCTAAAATTAATGTGATTTTAGACAAAATAAATGCATCTGGTTATCAATCACTTACAGATAAAGAAAAGCACATACTAATAGAGATAAGCAAAAAATTATAAATTAATTTAACAAACAAAAGTAACCTTTATATCATTTGAATGTTTATTAAATATATCAATTTAAAACAATTGAAATTTCAAATCTGAAACACAAATTACACTAATTTAATTTAATTTTATTATGATAAATCAAACTGAGAAAGACAATTATTTAAGTTTAGATACTGTAGATAAAAAGAAGACTGAAACTAAAGTAGAAGTTGTTAATCATGACGCATTTAAATTTCCACGTAGGAAAACAAGACCTGTTAATGTAGGTGGGATTCAAGTAGGTGGAGATGCACCTGTTTCTGTTCAAACAATGACTAAAACTAAAACTGCTGACGTAAAAGCAACTGTAGAGCAAATCAAAAGATGTGAGGAAGCAGGCGTAGATATAGTTAGGGTTACTGTTAATAACTTGGAGGCAGCAGATGCAATTGCAGAAATAGTAAAACAAACCAAAGTTCCTTTAGTTGCTGATATACACTTTAATTATACTTTTGCTCTTAAAGCTATCGAAGCAGGTATTGCCGCAGTTAGAATTAACCCAGGTAACATTGGGAAAAAAGAAAGAATCAAAAAAGTATTAGACAAAGCAAAAGAGCGTGGTATTCCAATTAGAATTGGGGTAAATTCCGGATCTTTGGAAAAAGACTTATTGGATAAATATGGCTATCCTACGGATGAAGCACTATTTGAAAGTGCAATGAGACACGTAGATATTGCTCATGAATTTGGTTTTGAAGATTTAGTTGTTTCTGTAAAATCAACAAGTGTTCCACTTATGATTTCAGCATATAGATTATTTGCTGAAAGAACTAATATTCCATTGCATTTAGGTGTAACCGAAGCAGGTACTTCTAGAATTGGAACAATCAAATCAGCTATTGGTATAGGTACTTTATTAGCAGAAGGGATTGGCGATACAATTAGAGTTTCGCTTACTGATGAGCCCGAAAGAGAAGTGGAAGTTGGTAAAGAAATACTAAAATCATTAGGATTGGCACAAAGAACTGTAGAAATTATTTCTTGTCCTACTTGTGGTAGATTAGATGTAGATTTATTCAGCATTGTAAATGAATTAGAAGCAAGAGTAAAACATATCAAAAAGCCAGTTAAGGTATCAATACTTGGTTGTGCAGTTAATGGTCCTGGTGAGGCTGCAGACGCAGATATTGGAATTGCGGCATCAAAAGGTAAAGGTTTGTTATTTATGCACGGTGAACCTTTACGTTATGTTAAAGAAGAAGATATAGTCGAAGAATTATATAAAGAAATCTTAGCATTTGAACCAAGATTTTAACCTTTATTTCAAAACAAAATGTTTAATTTAACAAGTGGTTGCAACCACTTGTTAAATTATTTAACTACTTCAGTCTCTCCCCTTGTGAAAAAACATATTTTGGTATTTGATTTTCGGATTTGTAAATTAGTTCACTAAGTAATCTTTGATTTTGGTTAGTTTCAGATTTATATTTTAGAGGATTTAACTCAAAAACTAAAAAATCTGCAAATTTACCAACTCTTATATTTCCAATTTTATCATTCATTGAAATTGACTTAGCTGCTCCAAGTGTCCCAAGATAAAAAGCATTTTCAAGACTTATTATTGGATTAATATCTTCAATATTCTTGTTTAGCATTTTCATAATTTTACTATTTTCAATTGTTTCTTTCATTTCATTTAATATTGAAAAAGAATACCCTGCACCAATGTCAGTTCCTAATCCGATATTTAGATTTTTACTTAGATACTTTTTGGTAGGCATTATCCCACTTTGTAGAAATCTATTGGAATTTGGGCAATGTGCAATTGAACAATTATGTTTAAGTAAAGTTTCTATCTCATTATTATTCAAATAAATAGAATGTGCTAATATGGTGTTGTTTAGTAATAAATTATGCTTTTCATAAATATCAGTATAAGTGTCAAAATTTGTGTAAAGTGATTTAATATATTCAATTTCAGATTGATTTTCAGATAAATGTGTTTGAATCAAAATCCCCTTTTCATTTGCTATTTTCCCAATTTCAAGCATTAATTCTGACGAACAAGACCCAGCAAATCGTGGTGTAAATATATAGTTTACTTTCTCTTTATTTGACTTATGATATTTATATATTAGATATTCACTAATTTTTAGGTTTTCATCTTTTGATAAAAATAAACCGTGTTTATTAGGAAAGTCCATCATTGTATTGCCCATAAAAACTCTAATATTTTTATCTTTTGCTACTTCAAAAGAAATTTCAGCTGGCTCTTTGAAAGTAGAGGTATAAACCATAGCAGTAGTAGTGCCATAATTTATCAAAGAATTAAAGAAAGTTTCTGAACATAATTTTGCATAATTTGGATTAAGTAATTTCATTTCTTCAGGAAAAATAAAATTATCTAGCCAATCCATTAACTCCAAATCTCCTATTCCACGAGCAAAAGTTTGAGGTAAATGAGTATGTAAATCAATAAAACCTGGGGTTATTAAATATTCAGAATAATCTAAGTACTCGAAATCATCTAAGTTTATATCTTCTACTAGTCTTAATATTTCTTGAATTATCCCTTTCCCATCAATTAAAATATAGACATTAGAAATAAGTTCAACTTTATTCAAATCAATTGAATGTAAAATATTAGCTTTTATAATTTTTTGGTTTTTTTCTTGCATCTTTTGAATTATTTTTACAATTTGATCATTTTCACACTTACAAAATTAACAATTTTCCACTCTTTGTTAATAACTATAATTATAATAGTTATTAAGCAAGCTTCATTTGGGCATAATAATTGATTTAATTAAGACAAATAACAAAAATTAGCTATTAAATATTATAAGGTAATAAATTGAGCAACAAAAGTAAATCATTAATAGTGAATTTTTCATTAGTCGGAAGTATTATAGTTTTAGGAATATTATTAACTTCATTTGTTTTTAGGGTTTGGATTTCACCACCTGTAGATTCAGAATTAGAAGGTGATACGCCATTAGAAAAGATAATTCAAGTAAATGTTCTTAATGCTACCGGCAAACCAGGGCTTGCAAATGATGTTAGAATTTACTTAAGAGATAGAGGTTTTGACGTAGTTGAGGTAGATAATTATAGTCAATTATCAAAAAAAACAATTATATATGATAGAGTTGGAGATAGAATTGCAACTCATAAATTAGCTTATGCCTTGGGTGTAAAAGATACTTTGATAATTCCAGAAATAGATTCTACATTATATCTTAAAGCAACAATTATAGTTGGTAAAGATTATAAATCTTTGAAGCCATTTAATTAAAATATGCTTACAAAAATACACTACGATAAAATAAAAAGTCATTTAAAGAGTTTATAATAAATAAATGTATTAAATTCAAAATTTAATACATAAATTTGTGGTTGGTAATTTTACAATTATCAACTTTTTTATGTTTAATATTTTTGATTTGGTTTAGAGTTGCTAATTAATCAAAAATAAAGAAATATTAATATCTTATAGGATTAGTTTGAATATTATTAAAGAACTTAATGACACACAGAAATTAGCTGTATTGTGTGCTCAATTAGCAGATGACAAATTAGGCAAAAACATTGTAGTTTTGGGCTTAAATAAATTAGAATTTTCACCTGCAGATTATTTTGTAGTTTGTAGTGGTGAATCAACTTCACAAGTAAAAGCAATTTGTGAATTAATTTTAGCAAATGCAAGAGATTATAGATTAGTGAAGCCAAAAGTAGAAGGCGAAGATGCATCAGAATGGATAATTATTGACTTTTTTGATGTAGTTGTTCATATTATGTTAGATGAAGTGCGTAATTTTTACAAAATTGAAAAATTATGGTCAGATGCTGATTTTTATACAGTTGATAACGATGCTTACTTAGTGGAAGCAGAAAGCAAAGATTATAACTGGTCTAATGCTTAATATTATCATTTGTAAAATTAATCAATTTTACTTTATTAACTTTAATAACTCTCTCTATTAAATAAATGAAACAAACATACCTAAATTTAATTTTTAATAATGCCCTTTATAAATTAGGCGTAGAAAGTAATTATAATCTTATTTTTGATATACCTAAAAATGAAGAACACGGTGATATGTCGTGTAATATTGCAATGCAATTAGCAAAAGAGCTAAAAAAAGCCCCTATCCAAATTGCAAATAACATTTTAGAAAATTTAGAATTTGATAATAATATAGTTTCCGAAGTATCCGTTGCAGCCCCTGGTTTTATAAATATCAGATATAGCAATCATTTCCATTTTGAAACTTTAAAAAGTGCATTCGAAGCAGGAAATGATTTAGGTAGGCAAGAAATTGGTAAAAATATAAAGGTTAATGTAGAATATGTTTCAGCAAATCCAACTGGATTGTTGCATTTGGGTCATGGTAGAAATGCGTGTTTGGGTGATACAATAGCTAATTTATATGATTGGTTAGGATATGATGTAACTCGTGAGTATTATTTTAATAATGCTGGTAATCAAATGAATAATTTGACTTTATCAATTTACTCAAGATACAGACAAACTTTAGGTAATGAAGAATTTCCATTCCCAGAGAATGGTTATTTTGGCGAATATATAAAACTAATTGCTAATGAATTAGTTGAAAAATATAACGACAAGTTAATTGATGATAATGAAGAAAATAAGCAATTAATCAAAAAATATGGTGAAGAGTGGTGTTTTAATACTATTAAAAACACGCTTCACAAGATGAAGATAGTTCAAGATGTTTTCTATAATGAGGATAGTTTATACACTGATGGAAAAATTCAAGAACTTTTAGAAGATTTTAAGCAAAAAGGTCTATCTTATGAAAAAGATGGAGCAGTCTGGCTTAAATTAAGTGAAATGGGCTTGAGTGAAGACAGAGTAATTGTAAAATCAAGTGGTGAGCCTACTTATAGACTTCCTGATATTGCATATCATAAAGAAAAATTTAAGCGTGGTTTTGATATATTAGTTGATGTTTTTGGTGCTGACCACATCGCTACTGTTCCGGATGTTGTAGCAGGTGTAAAGCATTTAGGTTACGATGAAAGCAAGATGAATGTAGTAATTCATCAATTCGTTACATTAACTGAAAATGGCGTTCAAGTTAAGATGTCTAAACGAACTGGAAAAAGTTATACATTAGATGAATTATTAGAGGAAGTTGGAGCGGACGTAGTAAGATTTTTCTTTATTATGCGTTCTTGCCATACTCATTTGGAATTTGATTTGGCATTAGCAAAAGAGCAAAGTGATAAAAATCCAGTTTTTTACTTACAATATGCACATGCAAGATGCTGTTCAGTAATTAGAAATCTTACTTCAAGTGAATTTAACTCAAATATAGATATTAATTCATTAAATAGTTTGACATTTAACGAACATGAAGTGAAGTTGATTAAATCTATGTCTCAATTTGAGAGTTATATAGAACTTGCGGCAACTAAAAATGAACCTTATATACTAGTTGAATATTTAAAAGATTTTGCTTCTAATTTCCATAATTTTTACCACAATTGCAGAGTGATGGATGCAGAAGAATTAGTTAAAAATTCAAGATATGTAATTTTGGAAACAAGTAGAAGAATTTTAAAAAATGGTTTAACAATTTTGGGAATAACATCACCAGAAAAAATGTAATTTTAAAATACTAAAATTCGTAAATGGAAAACAAAAGTTTAATATTACTATTAAGTGGAAATAAAGACAAGATTATTGCAGCCCATAACCTTGATGCAAGCAATTTAGATATAGTTAAGATAGATGAGAAGGATTTAATAAATTTTTCACTAATACTAAATACAATAATATCAAAGAAATATAAACAAATAATATTTTCAGTTTACTCAAATAATTATTTAAGATTTTCCTTTTTTATGAAATTATATCTACTTTTAACTAATAACAAAGGATTTATTATTGATGAATTTGGAAACAAAATTACATTTTCTACTTTTGTTTTTATTTTTAAAGACACTCCCATTTTTATTACAGAAGTACTTTTTTCATTTTTTATTGTCCTTTTTTATCAATTAAAATTTATAAATAAATAAAAAATGAAGTTACCTAAAAAAATATTATTTTGGCGAGTAGATTATTACAACTTATCTCCTGATGGTGGTTTATTTACTACATTTTATGAAACAGTTAAATCATTCAATAAATTAGGTATTGAAACAGTTTGGGTACATTCAGGACCACTTAAAAAACCTGAAGGTACAAAATACTACGAAATAAAATATTCCAAATTTTTAACAAACTTACCAGAAATACCTTTGATTTATTATAATTATAAATCTGAGAAAGAACTTTTAAAAATAATTGAAATTGAAAAACCAGATTTAATTTATCATTTTCAATCTTTTTTCCATTATTCTATTGCAAACATAAAGAAAAAAACTAACATACCTGTTTTTATGCAATTAGATGGTATAATGCAATGGGTTAAGCTAAATTGGGGTAAAACCTATTTCCCAGGTTTGTTGAAGAAAATGGAATTGGAATCGTGGAGTGGCGTTGATGAATTTTTTACAGTATCAAACTTTATTAAAGAACAACTAAATTCATATGGAATAGAAAATAATTTAATTCATGTTATTACTTCCAAAGCTGATACTGATTTATTTAATCCAAATGTTGATGGAAAATTTATTAAAGATAAATATAGCCCAAATGGACCATTAATTGGATTTGTTGGTACATTTGGTAAATGGCACGGTGTTGAGTTTTTAATTGACAATGCTCAATTATTGTTTTCCAAGTTACCTAATTCAAAATTATTATTAGTTGGTGATGGACCTTTAAGAGGTGTTGTTGAAAAAAAAATAAAAGAAAATAATTTAACTGAAAAAATAATTTTAACTGGGTTAGTTGATTTAAATGAGGTTCCTAAATACATCTCAGCTTGTGATATTCTTGTTTCCCCTTGTATTCCTAATGAGAAAGGAGAATTTATTAATTCACCTGTAAAAATATTTGAATATCTATCGATGGGTAAACCTTTAGTTGCTTCAGATATTGGGCAACAAGCAGAAATAATAAAAAACAATGAAAATGGAATATTGTTTGAGACTTTTAATGGTGAAGATTTTGTAAATAAAATTCAAAATTTAATAAGTGATGAATCTTTAAAATCTAAATTAAGTTTAGCTGCTAGAAAAGATGCAATTTTAAATTATGATTGGAAATTTAATGCAGAAATAATTCTATCTGCTTACCAAAAATATATTAAATAATTTTACATAATTCGTTTAAATGGATTTTAGTTAAATATTTGACAATCAGAAAACTACATAAACCATTTCACATTTGCTCTTAAGTTTATTCCTGGTTCGGGCATTATTGATTTTATTCTGGATAAGTGATTAAAGTATTCTTGGTTTAGAATATTATCTAAAACTAAAGATAGACTAATTACATTTTCATCAAAATTAATCAAGGTCGAATATTCAGCTCCAAATATTGCATAACCTGGTGTTATAGTTTCAAATGTATCAATTCTATTTTGTTCTAATGCCATATTAGAATATAAACTATAAATACTTTTTCCATGATTATATGTTAATTCTAATTTTGATTTTAGTGGTGGTATCATTGGAAGTGGAATATTCTCCTCTAAGTTCTCACCTATTGTATAAGATAAATTTGCTTTTAAAGCAAAATCCTCACTTAACTTTTGGTCTAATTTTGATTCAATTCCATATAATCTGCTTCTAATTCCTGTTGTCGCAAATATTGGTAAGAGTTGCGCAAAGTTAATTTTTCCCGTATTTCTTGGAGTAATATATGAATTAAAGTAGTTGTAGTACAGATTAAAACTAAATTGAGTATTTTCTTCAACAATTGATGTAAAAATCTCCGAACCAAAGCCATTTTCTGGAGTTAGATTTATATTACCTACTTCATAAGAATATGCTGCAAGATGTGGACCTTCTGAATACATCTCCTCTATTGTTGGTGATTTACTGGTTCTTGATAAAGTAAGCCCAATATAATATTTTTCCTCGAATTCTTTGACTAATGAAACTGAGGCTGAATAATTTAAAAATTCTCTTTTTACTGAATTTTCAGGGCTTACATTCACTGCTAATTTAGGTGAAAAGTAGTCATAGTATAATCGTGAAGAAAATTGAATCTCTAATTCATCTAAGTCTATTTCTTCATAAATATAAGTAGCTATTGAATATTGAGTAGTAGCAGGAGTAAACACAAAGCCACCTACTTTAAAATCCTTAATATTTGCTGACAAACCTATTAATCCATCAGAAAATAATTCATTTTTATGTTGCAAAAAATCAATTGATGTAAAGTAATTTTCTATTTTGAATTGAGCACCTATATTGCCATTTGACTCATATTCAGTATGATAATAATAACTTCTTGATAAATTAAAACGAATATCATCTATAAAATCTTTGTGAATGTGAATTTCCGAATTAAGATTTATATTACTTTTTTCTAACTCAATATCAACCCCTTTTGGGTGAGCTCCAACAAAACCACCAGGCAATTCATAATTATTTCTGTGCATATTAAATGATAAACCCAAGTCAAAATAGTCGTTTTTACGCATAACACTTGAGTTTATATTATATGATTCCGATGCAGAGTTCTCAAGTTGTTTTTTCGCACTTTGTATATCATTTGCAGATTTATAATTTACATTTGATTTAAATAGATAATTATAATTTGGTTCTTCATCAATTCCAATCAAAGTATCTTGAGAATGTTTTACACCAAATGGGATTTCTAAATTACCACCCAAAACTTTACCAAAATTCATTGATTCATAAAGTGAATATACACTTCCATTAATATTATGTGGAAAGTTAAAAGGAAGTTTATTTTTGATTACATCAATCACTCCACTAATTGCAACTGGAGTATAAACCAACACCTTTGGTCCACGTATAATTTCTATTCGTTCTGCACTATTTGCATCTGCTGTAACAGAATGGTCAGGCGAAGTTGCCGAAATATCAATAGATGGCATTCCATCTTCATTTATCTGTATACGGTTGCCATTTAATCCACGAATTACAGGTCGAGAAGTGGCTGGTCCCATTGAAGTCATAGAAAAGCCAACTTCATTTTTTAATGTATTCGCTAAGGTTTGGGAAAGTTCTTTATGCAACAACCTACTATCAAGAGTATGAGAATGACCTATATGATTATTCGTGTTTAGGTTTTCAGAAGTAACTACTACGGTTGCAGTTTTATAATTAAGTGGTATTAGAAAAACAGATATTTCAATATTTTCAGTTGAATTTATTGAATTTAATATTTCATTTTTAGACTTTTTTAATACAATATGTTGCTCTTTATATCCCAATTTATTAAAATCTATATCAAAATTTATCTTTTCATTGCATAAGTTTATATTATTTATTCTTATTAATTCTTGACTTACAAATGTTAAATTTGTATCTAAACCACAATTATTTTTAATTTCAATTTTAATATCATTTAAAAATGATTTAGTTTCAAAATCAATAATTTTAAATTCAAAATTTATTGAATTTAATGTATTATTTTGGGTTAGTGAGTAAGATGTTGAATGAATTAAAATGAGTAAAATAATAAGTAAATAATACATTTTTATGATTAGATTTTATATAAATTGAAAGTAAAAATGAGAAAAATATTACTGCCCAAACTTATGATTTGGGCAGTAGTGATTATAATTTACTCTACTATTAATTCAACTTCTGCTTGAATTTTAGTTTCTGATTCATTATCTTTTTTTGTAATTATTTTAACTATAACTTTTTCTTTACCTTTTGATTTCCCATTTAATTTTAAAATTGAATTTGTAAAATTTGTTACATCAAAATTACATATATTTTCTGCATTTGCAAAATCAAATTGCAATTCATAATCATCTGGGTTTACAACTTCGTTATCATGATTTAATACATTAAATTTTATTTCTAACGATTTGCTTACTTGTACAATTATATTCCCCACAACTTTGTTTTCATCATCAATTTCAACTAAAGTGTTACCATTATCATTATTGATTATTTTAACTTCATGAATATCAACTTCGTCTGAATCTTCAACATGAACTTTTATCTTAGGAGTTTTGAAATCTGCGTGGTCATTATGATTAAATGATAATTCAACATCTGTAACTCCAGCTTTTAAACCTTTAATATGGAATGCCCATCTTTCCCCATCATGTTGGTATATTTGTGCAATAGTATTATCCCCAAATGTTAGTTTTAAGCTATACTCGCTGCTTGTAGGTGGCTCAATAACACTTCCATTTGCGTCAAGAAACTCAACTTCAAGCTCTTCAGTCATAGAATTTAGTGGAACTTCAAATTCATCAGAATATTGTGGGTTAATTTCTCCATTCATAATTTTAATAATTACTTTTTTAGTTGCATCTTTGATTTGCAATCCTTGAGGTTCAAAATGTTCAGTTGGTGCGATTGTATCTTTTTCGCAAGATGTGAATAATATAGGTAATAATGCTATTATTGCAATAAATAAAATAGCTGTCAAGTTTTTATTAAACTTAATTAAATTCATTTTAGTCCTCTTTTTTTTATTAATTTTATTGATTTAAATTACATTTTACTGTAATATTTTATTAGAATATAAAAATAAATTAACTATTTAAAACAGAGTATTTCTATTTTAAATTAACCATTTACATTTGATAATTTATAATCAAAAAAGTGGTGGAGCTTTGTTAGAATAGGCATTGAAGTTATTAGAAGGAAAATCAAGGAAATTTATAGAAATTTTAAGTATTTTTGAATTATTTGTAAAATAAAAATACTTATCAAATTCTTTAACAAAATTTAATTTTAAAACTAAATGCCCTAAATGACATGCATAATCTAACTTCAAATTTATTTGAGTATCAAATTCGCTAAAAAATAAGTGTGTTTGATTATGACCTAAACAAGAATTATTATTTTTGACATTTAGATCGTTTTCAAATTGATAATTTATTAGATCAAATAAATTATATGATTCAATTTTATTTGGTACTTGGCAATTATCTTCTCTATGTGATTTTTCAAAAGTAGTGTCAGATAAACATTTATTAAATTGAAATTGAGTATGCTCAGAATTTTCTGTTTGCATATTATTAAAACTACCTTCAATAATATGGTAACTTAAATGCAAAAAATCAAATATTTGGATAGTAAAAATAGTAAACATTAATACAAATGCAAGCCCCTTACTCATATTTTTCAATAATATTTGAGTATTAGATAATAATACAGTTAATATTTTAGGATAACTTTGCAAATTTATTTTCATTTTTTTTAATATATATAAATATATATTTTTTTTATTTTATATTAATTTTTAAAAATCACACACAAACACACACACACACACACACACACACACACACACACACACACACACACACACACACACACACACACACACAC
>JBEICW010000019.1:0-16311 GCA_040383785.1 Ignavibacteria bacterium
AAGTATATGAATTTGACGAAAATTCTGGTTATATTTCAAAAGGATTAATTGATAGTCACGCACATATTTTTGGATTGGGAGTGCAGTTATTAGAATTAAATTTATCTAAAGCTGAAAGTATAGAAGAAATCATTTATCTTTGTAAAAAGTATTTGGAAAAAGGATTATTAAGAGAAAATGAAGGTGTTAAATGGCTTATTGGTCGTGGCTGGAATCATGAAAATTGGACAGATAAATCATTGCCAAATAAAGACTTTTTAGATGTATATTTTCCTGATATTTGCGTATATCTTACTCGAATTGATGGACATTCTGCATGGGTTAATAGTCGAGTAATGGAAATTGCAGAAATTAACAAAGATACACCAAATCCAATTGGTGGTGAGATTATAAAAGATAATAATGGTAATCCAAATGGTTTATTGATTGATAATGCAATGGATTTGGTAAAGCAATTCTTACCAAGATATAATAAAATTCAAATTGAAAATTATCTTAAAATTGCAATTGATAATTTATTATCAGTTGGTTTGACTGAAATTCACGATATGGACGTACATCCGAATATATTAGAAGTATTTAAAAAATTGGATTCTGAAAATAAGTTGAAAATTAAAGTTAAATCTTATGTTTCAGCTCAAAATGATGAATGGAAAACTTTTGATGTGAAAAATACTAATACTACTGTAATAAAATCAAATTTGCAGATATGTGGATTAAAGTTTTATTCAGATGGTGCATTAGGTTCGCGTGGAGCATATTTATTAGAAAATTACTCTGATGCAGAAACAAAAGGATTATTATTTTTAGAAGAAAATGATTTTTTGAATAAAATCATTGAAGGTGCAACATATGGTTGGCAAATAGTTACACATGCAATAGGTGACGGAGCTAATAGATTTGTTTTAGATACATATATTAGGTTCCGTGAGCAAACAAATGACTACAAAACAATACTTCGCATAGAACACGCTCAGATTGTCCACCCTGACGATTTGCATAAGTTTAGCAAATATAAGATTTTTGCTACTGTGCAGCCAACTTTCTGTTTGTCTGATTTTAATATGGCACAAAGCAGGTTAGGAAAAAGAGTTTCTTATGCTTATCCTTGGAAAACTTTAATAGATGCTGGAGTAGTAATTAGTGGAAGTTCTGATTTTCCAATTGAGCCAATAAATCCACTATTAGGAATAGACTATCTAACCCAAAGGATTGTATTTGATATTTTATCAATAGATGATAATTCGGGTAAATTGAGTTATGAAAATGTAGATTTTGATACTGCAATACAATTATATACAGAAACAGCTGAAATAATGTCAAATTCTGAATTGTTTGCCGAAAAAGGTTATAATTATATTAGTGAATTAAGTTATAAAAGTAACAATGAAATAAATCAAGAAGAGATCTTTAGTCAATTAATTGGACAAGAGGCAAATTTAACGATTTTCAAAAATCAATTAATAGAAAATTCAGATATAACAAATAATCAAGTTTTGATGACAGTTGTGAATGGGAAAGTTGTTTATAAATGTATGTAAAAAATAATTGTAAATTGTAATTATAATTATAATAATACCTAACTATTTGTTATTAAAGGGCTTCATCACTTTTGTTATAGGCTTTTCGTCTGACCAGCGGAAATTAGGTAAATAATAATCTTTAAGATTATCTTTGATAAATGAGTAAGGGTATAGTGTACCAGAAATATCATCTATCCAATATACTTTATCGGGTTTTCCGTCTAAAAACTCTACTTTTATAGATTCGCAAGTATTAAATTTTGCATCTGCAATTCCGGGCGTATCACTTAAAAAATATAAACTTTTAGCAATTCCAATACTATTTATAAAATCTAAAGTATTTTCACTTTCATTTTTTTTATTAATAATATTTTTGAATGAAAATTCTATATCTCTACCACTAAGTTGATTAATTAAGTTTTTATTAGTTGAGTCTTCGATAGCTACTGTCAAAGCATTTCCGAATGACTCAATCTTGCTTAATTTATTATCTATCAATTTAATAATAATTGAATCACCATAAAGTTGATTTTCTCCAGACCAAACGATGGGTTTATTTAGTAATTTAATAATTCCCTTCGTTTTATCAAAAATTGCTGTATCACATTTTGCAATTATGTCTTTGGTATTTATTACAACACTATCTAAAAAATAGTAGATTTGGCTATCTTTGTTATCAATTTGTGACTCAATTACATCAATCACTCTTGAACTAATTTTAGTTGTATCAAAAGCACTTTGATTGTCTTTTTTTACTGTATCAATTTTATATAAAATAGCATTGTTGATTGCTTTAGTAAGCCCTTTACTTTTGCTTCTAATTAAAGTATCAGCAAATAAAATAGCATTTTCTAACTTACCAAATAAATACACATCTCCATAAGCTTCTATATCATTCACACTTTTGTGATAGTGAAGCAATTTACTATAAAGAGTTAAAGTGTCATCTTCAACTTTTACATTATTCTTAAATATTGCAAATTGAGTATCAGTATGATAATCACCTTCACTTGCTTTTAATATTGTATTTCTTTGATTAATAACTACTCCACCCCAAGCACTTGAAATTTTTGTATTCCCATCATACTTTGCGTAAGGTGATTTCATCATCATATCATTTTGCTTTAGAATTACATTTCCTTTAAGTTCTGACTTACTTTCTTGCATAAAATATCTTGCATAATTACAAGATATATTCACATTACCCTGAATTAATCTAACATTATCATAATAATCTCTAATAGGTCCAAGTCCATTATTATTGAATATCAAACTATCCGCATAATAATAAACTGGTTCTTTAGCATTTGATTTATTATTTGTAATAAAAAATAAATATAATGCGATTAAGATTAATAATAATATATAGTTAAATGATTTCATTAAGAATAATTTAATTTGTTTTTACGTTATTTAGATGTTATTGGTACAATATTTTGATTTGAATCCAATACATTTAATTTGTTTTTAATTTCAACAATTCTTTTTAGATTTTTAAGGACTTTTGCAAATTGCTCATCATATATGTTATTTGCCATACCGCCCATAAGTCTTGCAATAGGATTATTTCCTAATTCTCTTGTGTGAGTTAGAGTTACTTTGGTGCTATCTTTTTTAGAATTTTCAATAAACTCAAACTTCCCAGGTGAAATATCGGCTCCATTATTCCAAACTAAGTTAAATTCTACAAAACTACCTTTTTTGTAATTAATTATAACTATGCTATTTTCCTTTTTTTCTTTATGTCCCCAATATATTCTTCCACCAACACCAGAGTCTTTTTCATCAAATGTAATATTTAATGTTGAATCTATCTTTTTCCATTCGTTCCATTGTTCCCATTTTTTGAGATCAATTATTTCTTCTTCAATTGGCTCTGAATTTCCAGCAATTGTAGTATTTTTTGTAATAATTATATTTTCTGGTAAAGTATATGCGTAGGCAACTAATATAACTAAAATTGCCAAAATACCTAATAATATATATCTCATAAACCCTAATTCACAATTTAAAATTTCAAAAATGTAAAAATTAAAAATATAATTTACAAAATTTAACTTTTTTTTCTCTTATATACGTTTAAAGAAAAAATAATGTTTATAAATTGCAAAATTCTTTAAACATTCTTAAAATTTTATAAAAAATGACGACAAAAATGACAATAAATCAAAATATTATAAAAAAATTATTAATAATATTACTTATAACTTTATCAACTTTTAGTTCTAAAGCCCAATTAAGAGGGGAAGTAGAAACTGAAGTTACAGATTCTCGCTTTAAATTAGCACAAAGTTATATTAGAAAAGGTGATTATAAAGCAGCAGAAGGATTGCTTGCTGAAGTTTATCAAAAAGATAAATCTGCAACTGTATTATATGAGTATGTATATTCTTTAGAAATGCAAAAAAAATATACTCAAGCTATTGAAATAATAGAAAAACAACTCAAAAATGAAAAAGTTAGTTCTTACACTTTAAATGCAATTTTGGGTAAAATTTACTGGCAGAGTGGCAAAGCAAATCAAGCGGAGGAAATTTGGACCAAAACAATCGATGAATTTAAGAAAAATCCGTATGCTTATGATTTGATTTCTGATATACAATTAGCATTGCAATTACCACAAAAGTCGGTATTTACTCTTATGGCAGCAAAAGAAAATATGGGTTTGCCTTACATATTTGGTGATAAAATTGTAAAAATATTTATTTCTACAAATAATTATAAAGAAGGGTTTGATGAAATTATCAAACTTTTTGATTTTAACAAAGTTAATAAAAACTATAAAGTGAATGAAGATTATGAATATTTCGAGTCATTAGAAGATTTAATAATTTACCAAGAGTACAAACCTCAAAAAAATGCAAATAAAATACTTACTATTGAAGAGTTTGTTGCAGCCAATAACTATAGATTGGACTTAAATGCAACCAAGGGTCGTTTATCATCTTTTAATGCCACAGAAGAGTGCAAAGAGTACTTTACCAATAACTTAGTGAAATTATCCGATAAGAATGCCAATAACGTTTATGTGCAAGACCTTTATGCTTGGTATCTAAAGTCAATTAATTCTAAAAATGTATATGATGTTTATATTAAGTTAGATAAAATTAAAAATTCTCAAGGTCGAACATTATTAGGCTTGGGTGATGAATCGCAAAATGACGGAAATTTGGAATTAGCACTAAAAAGTTACGATTATGTTATTGGATTGGGAAATAAATCTCCAAATTATCAAAATGCTGTATTTGGAAGTTTACAAACAAAAGAATTAATTGAAAACAATAAAATTAATAAATTTGATAGAACTAATATTGAAGAATTTAATAAATTCAAAACAGATGTATCAAATAATATTATTGAAAAATATAGAGTATTTTTGAAAGAATATCCAAATTCTAATTATGCAATAGAGATAAAACTAAAAATAGCAAATGTATATAAATCAATTGAACAATTTGATCTGGCACAAGCAGAATATGAAGCAATTATCAAACAATACGGAAAAAGTTCTGGAATAGGGAAGGCATATATTGAATTGTCTGATATGTTTGTTGCCAAAAATGATTTAGTGCAGGCTGAATTTCAGTTAGATAACCTATTAAAATCAACAAAATTAGATGTTGAAACAATTGATTTGGCTAAATTGAAAAAAGCAGACTTACTTTTTTATAAAGGTGATATAACAAGAGCAGATTCATTATATCAGTTTTTATCAAATTCTACTGATAAAAATATTTCAAATGATGCAATAGAAGCAAACTTTTTAATTCAAAAAAATGAAGATTTTGTAAAAGATGTAATCAAATTCGCCAAAGCAAAGTTGTTAACTTTACAACAAAAAAATGAAGACGCAATTAAATTATATTTAGAGATAAATGTAGATGAAACCGAAAAAGATATAGCTGAAATTTCTCTTATAGAAATTGCAAAAATCAAATCAAAACAAGGGAATTACTTAGAAGCAATTGAATATCTTACAAAAGTTGGGAAACGTAATATTTATTCAACTAATAATGATTTAGCTTTATTATTAATTGCTAAAAACCAAATTTCTTTAAATCTTTTGACAGAAGCATTAGAAACATTAAAAACTATTCTAAACCGTTACCCAGATACTATATACCTACAAGAAGCAAGAGATATTATCAGAGATTTAAGGGAAAATTCTTAAGTAAAATTGTTAAATCAATAATCTATTTGTTGCTGTTCCAAAAGAAAGTTCATAGCAGGATTAATTACATAATCGTACCAACTGTCATAGTGATTTTCTTTTTCAGAGGTGTCAGGAAAATTAAAATGCTCAATATGTATAGCAGAAAGATTATTGCCACGCGATTCAAAAGTATATATAACATAAGATTTGCAATCTTCATCCCAATCAGTTGGCTCCCAACTAAATTTTACTTTGTTATTCATATCATAATCTAAAATTTTACCATTTACCCAACCAGAAAATAGCTCAACTTTACCGCCAACATAATCATCAAATAAGCAATCATCATACGACCATTTACTAATATATTCAGTTTGGGTCATAATCAAAAAAAGCGTTTCTAAATTGCATTCAACTTCTATACTTATTTTAAAACTTTCATTTAACATAACTAATTTATTTATTTATTTATTTTTTTGTTTTTTAATAATATTCTAAAATTATTTTAAAAATATAATATCCGACATCAATTTCTGACAATAAATATTAACGACTTTTTAGTAATAGCTTTCTAATTTCTAAAAATAAATCAATCAAAGTTAAGTTTAAATTTACATTTTGAAAGATTTTTCTTATTGTTTCTTCTATTTTATTATTTATCAATACAAAATCTGCTTTCCCAAAACTACTTGCAAACTTAGTTATAATTTCTTCTTGGTCTTTGTTAGTAATTAAGTCTCTAAATTTTTCTTGATTCATATTGTTATTATCAACCATTGAAGTTTTAGTTATCAAAACTACATCTCTAATCCAAATAATTAATAGTTTTAGTGCCAATTCAACTTTATTTTTGTCTTTACTTGCTGTGAGAATTTCTATTTCTTTGACTAATTCTATTCGGAATTTTCTTTTAATGCAACTTCTAAGTAAATCTACAATATCAACTCTTAATTGTTGAATATCCTCATCTATAAATTCATAAGACTTTGATAATGAACCTTGTGAAAAATTTGCAATTAATCTGGCTTCGGTATCACTTTTTGAGTATTTTTCAATTAAATGATTAATCAAAATATCTTTTTCAATTGGCTCAAATTTAATCTCTTGGCATCTACTCATAATAGTTTGTAGAATTTTTTCAGGACTTGAACTAATCAAAATAATTGTAGTATTTTCATTAGGCTCTTCAAGAGTTTTCAAAAAAGCGTTTGCCGCCTCGGTAGTCATATCTTCAGAATTGATAATTATAGAAAATCTACGACCACCTTCACTTGTAGAATAAGCAAGCTTTTTTTTAAGTTCTCTAATTGCACCAATTTTGATTTGATTTGCACCAGTGATATTAATTTTATGGTATTTATTCTTTACTTTTAGACTTATTTGTTCTTCAATTTGTTTGTACTGTTCTTCTGTATATTTCACATTAGAGTCTTCAGAAGTAGATTTAGGCGTTGGCATTGCATAAATTAATTGAATATTGTTATTTGAAAAATTATCAATTGTTATGCAAGATTTACATTTATTACAAGCGTTTATTAAGTTGTCATCAGTATAAAATTTATTATCACAATTTACTGATTTTGCAAATTCTATAGCAACAAATTCTTTTCCAATTCCTTCTGTTCCTGTAAATATATAAGAACTACTAATCCTATTATTTCTAATAGCATTAGATAAAATTAACTTTACTCTACTTTGTCCTAATATATTATTCCAACTCATTTTTATTTTATTCTTTTTATAGGGTCTATGCAATCGACCATTACATTTTTTTTTCTTTTTTTAGGGTCAATACCATTACCCTTAAAATTCTATTATTCATTTTGAGGTCTATACCATAGACTCCTGCATTAATATTGATACCTCTTCAAATTAACCATTAACCATTATACTCACTTCTATTCGAAAATATTTCAATACCTTCAAGTATTGCATCAATTGTAGATTGTGAGTTAGCTAAATTTTTACCAGCAATAGAAAATGCAGTACCATGGTCAGGAGACGTTCTTACTATTGATTGATTTGCTGTAAAATTAACTCCACCACCATCTGCTAACATTTTATAAGGTATTAAACCTTGATCGTGATACATTGCTAATACACCATTATATTTTTTATATAACTTATATGCAAAAAAACCATCAGCTGGAAAAGCTTTATCGTAGTCAAAAGCTTTAGAATAAATTGGGTCATTTTTAAATATATCTATTGCTTTATTTATAATATCATTTTCTTCATTACCAATTTCTCCATTTTCACCAGCATGAGGATTTAAGCATAATATTGCTATTTTGGGCGATTCTATATTATAATCATATTTTAGAGAATTAAAAAATGCTTTATATTTTTCACAAATTAAATCAATATTTAAAGATTCAGAAACTTTACTCAAAGGAATATGAACTGTTGTCAGTGCTACTTTTCCTTCTTTTGTGCTGATTATCATTAAAGGTTTTTTATCTATTAATTCACCCTTAATTTTTTTAATGATAGCACTAATATATTCAGTATGACCAGGATATTTCCAATTCGCTAAATAAACCGATTCTTTGGCAATTGGTAATGTAAGTAAAATATCATAATTTCCTTTTACAACTTCCTTAGTTGCCTCTAAGAATGAAAAATGAGCTAACTCTCCAGAGGATTTAGATACTTCCCCAAAAGAGGGTAATAGTCTATACACATCACTTTTGATTTGATTTATTTCTAAAACATTTATAATATTAAAATTTAGAAATAAAAACAATTTGTCAAGAAATAACACTGAATTTTTATTATATAAAGAAAGATTTTCAATAAATTTCAATAAAAAAACTTTTTCTGGATTTAGTCTGTATTCATTTTGAAAATATAGTAAAAACTCTGTAAACAGATTTGACTTTTTAAAGTAATTAATAAATATATATTTATCAAAAAATAAAGTGAAATGTATATTATTGTAATTATTTAATTTTAAAGAAAATAGTGATTTTATAAATACTTCTAATCCAATACCATTAATATCTCCTATGGAAACAGCAATATTATAGTTATTTTCAGAATTTTTATTGTTTTTAATATAAGTATGTAATATTAAGTTATCTAGCATTAAATTATAATTGATTAGAAAGTTTGAAATAAAAAAATTAAATAAAGAATATTATATTTTTCGTTTTAAAATATTATGTCTATGAGCATGCAGTGAAAATCCGACTAACATTAAATTAATTATTATTGCACTACCTCCATAACTCATAAACGGAAGTGGAATACCCATAACTGGCGAAACCCCAATAACCATTCCGATATTAATTAAGCAGTGATAAAAGAAAATTGTAGCAGAGCCAAAACATATTATACTAAAAAATTTATCTTCTATGTTATATGCAATATTATAAAGTCTAATTATAAGTGTTAACTCGGCAATTAGAACAATAAATGCTCCGATAAACCCAAATTCTTCTGCAGAAACTGAAAATATAAAATCTGTCCATTGTTCTGGAATATATTTTAATTGTGTTAACGTTCCTTGCATATAACCTTTGCCCGTTAGTCCGCCACTACCAACTGCAAGCATAGATTGCCATACATTATACCCATTTCCCCGTGGGTCACTTCCTGGGTTAAGAAAACTCTGTATTCTATTTTGCTGATGGGGCATCAAGTTTTCATAAATTAATGGACTTGCAATACCCAAAACAGTAAACATTAAAACTACAAAAATTGATAAAAATATTTTTTTACGAAATGCAAATGTGATTGATGAAAAGATTAAAGTTGTAACTATAAAATATATTTGCCCTAATAATGATAATAATATCACAAAAGGACTAGCAACTATAGTATAAATAATCAAAACTTCAAAGCCTGTCCAAAAGAAAATACCCAAAAGCATTGATAAAATTACTGTAGCAGAGCCAATGTCGGGCTGTAAAATAATTAATGATAAAGGTATTAATGTTATAAATATAGAAATCGCAGAATTTCTAAGTGTTCTGATATCAGTACCTTTCATGGCAATATACCTAGCTAAAATTAGCAAAACACCTAATTTGGCAATTTCGGAAGGTTGTAAACTGAAACTGCCAAGTCTTATCCAGCCTTTTGTCCCTTTGATAGTAGTTCCAAAAGCTAAAACTCCAAGTAATAAAAGAATACTGAATATATATATTGGTAATGCTGTATTTTTTATAATTGTAGAAGGTAGATATAAAATAATTAGTAATAAAAAAATACCTATTAAGGTTGAAATTAACTGTTTTTGAAGTAAAGCTAATTTGAGTGAATTGGGTGATGAACTATAAATTGATGCCAAACCTATCACTACTAGAAACAAAGTAACAAGCAAAGTTATCCAGTCAATACCAACTCTGATATTTGGTGACAAAAATTCTTCACCAATTGTTGATTTTAATTTAGTATTATTAAAACGAAATAGTTTACTGTTTAACATTTGTATTTATAAAAGAAAGGTGAAATATGAAAAATAAAAGGCTGATAATATTTATAAAATACTTAAGAACTATTCTAATCAACAATCATTTCATAAGCTTTAATATATTTCTCAAGGGTTTTTTCTATAATTTCATTTGGCAAAGTAGGAGCAGGATAATGTTTATCCCAATCTAAAGTTTCTAAATAATCTCTCAGAACTTGTTTGTCAAAATTCATTTGGGCAATTCCAGGTTTGTAATCGTCTTTTAACCAAAATCTTGATGAATCTGGAGTTAGTACTTCATCTATTAAAATTATATCACCATTATTATCAATTCCAAATTCAAATTTTGTATCAACTAAAATTATACCTTTAGCCAGTAAATTTTCATAACCAAGATTATAAATTTGAATGCTAATATCTTTTAATTTATTAGCAAGTTCCAACCCTAACACTTCTGAATATTTTTCATAATTAATATTTTCATCGTGTCCAATGTCATTTTTAGTTGCTGGTGTGAAGATTGGTTCAGGTAATTTATCATATTCATTCAAACCATTTGGTAAGTGTATTCCACAAACAGTTCCAAATTGTTTGTACTCTTTCCAACCAGAACCAGCCAAATAACCCCTAACGACAAATTCTATAGGTAATGGCTTAGTTCTTTTAATTAACATGGACCTGCCTTTTAGGACATCTTTATAAATTTGACATTCAATTGGATATTCTTCTATATTTGAAGTAATTACATGATTATCAATTAATGATATAGTTTTGTCAAACCAATACTGTGAAATAAGATTTAAAATAACACCTTTAGTAGGTACTATTTCTTGCATAATTACATCAAAAGCAGAAATTCTATCACTTGCTACAATCAAATAATCTTCACCTATAGAATATACTTCACGAACCTTACCTTTTTTAACCAAGTTTAAGGTTGGAAATTCTGTTGTTTTTAATGAATTGTAATTTTCTTTTTTAAATATATTATTCAATTGAAACCTCAAAATACAAAATAGAAATTTAAATTATTTAAAGCAACTTTGAAAGAACTGCTAATATTATGAATCAAAAAAAATAAAATATAATTTAATATATTTCAAATCCAAGTTCTATATTCCGATGATTACATTAAAAATGTATTTAATGTAATCAAAAAATTGATATTTTAATTGATAAATTGTTATCGGTAAACCTAAGAAAACAAATAAGATAATTCCACCAATTGTATTAATTATAGTTTGTGGTTTATCAAAGACAACCGAAATAGCTCTCAAAATTCTCAACAATACCCAAATAGATATAAAAATCAATAAAGATGATATCAACCAAATTGAACTTGGGAAATTTACTAATATTTTAACTAAAATAATTGAAAAAGGCAAAATAATTATAAATGGTAATCCACACCAAATTGAAATTGTAATTGTATCAATTAAATACACTCTATTTTTTATAAAAATTGCCGCAAATCTAATTAATAAAGCAACTATTAACATTAATATAAAAAATAACAATGTAAAAAATATCATCAAAACTTCAGGAAGCCAAATTACTTTAAATAAAAATGATTGTATATCCTTAATAGGTATTAATATCATTAGAATATATTGGGCAATTTCACTAGTACGATAATAATATAATAGAGAAGATGAAAAAGTGCCAACTGATAAAGATAATACTACACCTAAAATAAATGTTTGAACTGTGGAAATAATTCTTTGATCTCTAATATCAGCATAAAAATTATATGGTCTGATTATAGAACGTACTAAATATTCTTTAAATCTTTTAAATTTATTAAAAATTACAACAATTATAGAAATAGCTAAAATCCCAACAATAATATAAGTAAATGGTGCTTTTTCATTATAATTTCCTACGTTTAATAATGGCTCTTTTTCGTGGTTATATAGTGTTTGTAAAGTTTTGAATGCAAGACGCGTATTTCGATTGATATCCACCAATCCTGAATAACATATATATTGATTATCATTATTTGATACTAATAAAGGATTTTCAATTCTATAATCATTATATGAATTAAAACAACCCCCAGCTAATTCTCGCTCTTGAATTAAGTGAAAAATATTACGCAAATAAAATGCTTGAAACTCCGGAGATAAAATGTCTGAATAGCCGTTTTTATTGTTGGGTTGGATTGAAATTCCATAATTTACAAAAATTGGAATATTTTTAGCAAATCCTTGTATTTTAATTAAATCATTTTTGATAGAAAGTAGATTATTTTGAAATACATTATCCTTAATACCTATAAAATTATAACCAATTAAATTGGTTTTGGAAGAACTAATATTAATAATTTTATAAATTAATTTTTCAGAATTTGATTTGACTAATTTTATCAAGTTATTTTCATAATTCATTAATTCTGAACTGTTCTCATCTGCACCTGCGTAAATTCCGTAAGCCATTACTGAAGGATTTGATTCTAAATTAATTAAATTCCTTTCCATAATATTTGTCATTCTAACTTTTACTTCATCAGAATTCAAAATATTTGATGGTACATCATAAATTGGTAATTCTACAAATGCCAACAAACCATATTTATTACATAAGTTGATTAAAAAGGGGTGGGGTGAATTATATTTAAATCTAATTACATTAGCACCTAATGTTTTGATTAGTGCAATATCTTCTTCAATTCTACTTGGTGATAAAGTTTGATAAGAACTTCCATAATCTTCCACATAAGAAACTGCTTTTATGAAAAAATCTTTACCATTTAGTGAGAAAATATTTTTTTTGTTTGCATTAATAGTCTTAATTTCACGTAAACCTAAATCAGTGCTCAATTCATCTATTAATGTTTCATTTTTAGAAATTTTAACTTTTAATTTATAAAGATTTGGAGTCTCAGGCGACCATAATTTAGGATTTAAAATCGTTAAATATGAGTTAAGAGTATAAGTCCTTTGGCTTTGTACCTCAAAATTTTGCGCATTTGATTCGGCAACTAAATTGTTATTTTCATCATAAATAATTACTTTAGATGTTAATTCTGCTTTCATCATTGTATTTGCAACTAAGGTATCTTTAAATAATGTAGAAAGTAATTTGCTTATTTCAGATGATGAAACTTTGTAATTTATATTTACTTTAGCACTATTAAAATTACTATTATCAAAATTTACATTATATTTTAATTCGTTAATCCATATCTTGGGCGTTGCAACTAAAAATACTTCTCTAATTATTCCAGTGTATGTTTTTTTGGAAAAAATGGTGTTTTCTTTAATTTTTTTAACTAACGATTCTGCGGGGTTAACAATTATTTTAACAGTATTTGTTTCTCCAATTATCATTTTGGGTGGTATTATAACTGAAAATATAGTCATTCCCCCAAAATATCTACCCAAAAATTGACCATTCATATAAATTTCAGCTGCGTCATCAAATCCCAACAAATAAAATTGAAAAGCATAATTTTCAATTAATTTATTTTCAATTCTAATAGTTTTTTCATAAGTGTATTGCTCTTGAATAACTTCAGATTTGGGAATTTTTACATATGATTGGAAATCATCAGTAGTTTTTTTCCATTTTCCATGCAAATTTAATACAATTCGAGTATCAGATGGAACTAATTGTTTAATTTCACTAAGATTAAGTGGTGTATAGGCATTTAAATTTTTACTTATTATAAATAAAGTAATTATAATAAAACTAAATAAAAGTTTGTTGAAATTTAAAAGTTGCTTCATTTATTTTTTCTAAAATTGTTTTTTTTAATATTTTTAAGTAAAGTTTTTAAGTAAAGTTTTTAAGTAAAGTTTTTATAAAAAAATTTTACTATTTTAGTTTAATAGCTTTTTAGCTTAACATTTCATTAATATTAATTGGTTGAGCTTTTTTTATAGAATCTCCAACTGCTAATGAAATTAGTGTTGCATATTTAATTTCGTTAAATGAAATTGGCATATCACTTTGATTATTAACTGAATTTAATGTTTCATTAATTTCGTTAATTATCCCTTTTTCGCCGTTATATTTTTTTTCCTTTAAATTGCCATTAGTGAATAATTTTAGGGTAGTAAAATTATCCATAATTGCTACTTTATTCTGGCAAAATACTTCACAATACTCTTTTGGTACTGAACTATCACCATTTGCAAGATATTCTAATTTACCAATTGAACCATCTGAAAACTTAATAATTACCATTACATTATCTGAACTTGTTTTTTCAGTTGAGGAAATTGAAATAGACTCTGCATAAACTCTAATTGGCAAACTTTCTATTAAAAAAATCATTGTATCAAAAAAATGACAACCTTCTCCAATTATTCTTTCACCTTGCTCAATTTGTTGTGTCCAGTGATTTTTTGGTATAAATCCAGCATTTACTCTATATGATACAACCATAGGTTCGGTGCGTTGCCTAAAAAAACTTTTAATATCTTTGAATGGGTTAGAAAATCTTCTATTAAATCCAACCATAATTTTATTTAAAGAATTATTTTTAGCACCAGATTTGATCACTTGTTCTAATTCTTTTAAATTTATAACTAAAGGTTTTTCAACAAATACATATTTACCGTTTTCAATTGACTTTATTACAACTTCTGCGTGTTTATCATGTCTAGTTGCACAAAAAATTAAATTTGTGTTTTGGTTATTAATCAATTCGGAAATATTACTAATTTGATTTTTAAATCCAAACTGTTTGGCAGAACTTGCTGTACTTATTGGAGTATTATTAGCTACATCTAATAAATTTACAGATTTATTATCTAGCAAATTAGGCAAAATATAATTTGATGCAAACTGTCCAGCACCTATAAATCCCACATTTATTTGATTAAGAGATTTTGCTAAATTATTGGCTTGATTAGTTTTATTTATATTTGTTTTATTTAAATCTTTAGTTTTACTAAATTCCAATAGATCAAAATTCTCTTTTAATCCAAAATCAATTGCTATACCGATAAATTTTTCTTTAATTTCACCTGTAATTATTTTATAAGCCTTATTAGCATCTTTAATTGGAATGATATGAGTAGTGAAATCATCTACATTAATGTTTTTATTTGATAATAAATTAATAAAAGACAACATATTACGATTTTCAGTCCAACGTACATAACCAATAGGATAGTCCTGACCTAATTCTTCATAATTTGGGTCATAACGACCAGGTCCATAACTACATGATATTTTGAGATTTATTTCTTTGGTATAAAATGGATTTCTTTTTAAATTCATTCCAATTGCACCAACTATAACTACATTTCCTCTTTGGCGACAAATATTCATTGATAAGTTTAGAGGTGCGTCAGAGCTTGTACCAGCTGTAATTATAACTGCATCACATCCAACACCAGCTGTAAATGCTTTAATTTGATTTACAGACTCACTATTACTTTTTACAACTAATGAGCATCCTGATTTTTTTGCTTCTTCAAATAACTCTTCGTTTATATCCAAACCTATTACATTACAACCACTTGCTTTTAATAATCTTGCTGTAATTTGACCCAAAAGTCCAAGCCCAATAACTGCAACATTTTCACCTAGTCTTACATCAGCCTGACGAACCCCTTGCATTGCAATAGAAACAATTGTAGTATAAGCCGCATCAATATAATTAACATTATCTGGAATTTTGACAACTAAATTTTTAGGTATAGAAACAAATTCTGCGTGATTAGCATATCCAGCACCACCACATGCAACTCTATCACCAGGTTGAAATTCATTACATTTTGATTCGACCACAATACCAGACAAACTATAACCAATTTGTTTATATGAGTTTAGCTTATTTTGAACTCTAAATATTGTGTTTTTTAAACCTTGTTTTTTGATTGTATCCAAGACTAATTTTACTTGGTCTGGTTGTTTTTTTGCTCTACTTAATAACGAACCTTTAGCATTATTAACAGAGGTTTTTTCGGTACCAGCACTAATAATACTATAAGCAGTTTTAACTAAAACCCCATTATCCATACAAATTGGAATTTGTATGTCCAGAACTTGGATTTCACCATCTTTTTGATATTGAGCTACTTGGTGCATTAAATTTTAAAATTTATTTATCAATTGAATTTTAGGAATTTTCACAAATAGTGATAATAATAAAAATATTAATTCTAATTTGTAAAAAATTAAACAAGATGAGAATATGAAGTTAATTCCGGTTGTTATATTTACAACTTCTAACAATCCCAAAGATATTGAAGCCTGTTATAGAC
>JBEICW010000020.1:0-16172 GCA_040383785.1 Ignavibacteria bacterium
GTCAATATGGGTGGAACAGCAATCGGTACAGGGCTAAATGCAGATAAAGCATATAGAGAAAGTATTATCGGACACATGAGAACAGTAACTGGTTTGGAAATCAATGCTGCAACCAATCTGGTAGAATCAACCCAAGATACAGGTGTATTTGTAATGTATTCATCAGCAATCAAAAGACTTGCGATAAAATTATCTAAAATATGTAATGATTTACGTTTATTAAGTTCAGGTCCAAGAGCCGGATTTAATGAAATTAATTTGCCACCAATGCAGCCAGGGTCATCAATTATGCCCGGCAAGGTAAATCCTGTAATACCAGAAGTGGTAAATCAAATTGCATATCAAGTAATAGGTTCGGATTTGACTATTACATTAGCAGCCGAGGCTGGTCAATTAGAATTAAATGTAATGGAGCCGGTAATTGCAAAATCACTATTTGAGATGGCAGAAATATTATCAAATGGTATGACTACACTTAAATACAAATGTATTGATGGAATTACAGCAAACGAAGAAGTATGTCGCAGAATGGTAGAAAATAGCATAGGGATAGTAACCGCCCTAAATCCAATTTTGGGTTATGAAATTTGTACCGATTTAGCCAAAGAAGCAATGGAAACCAATGGTAGCGTTTATGAATTAGTACTAAAACGCCAACTTATGAGCAAAGAAGAATTAGATAGAGTTTTATCTCCAATGAATATGGTATAAATCACTTTTTTAATAGGTCAAGCGCCTTACTTGAATAAGAAATCAACTCTAAGTCTCCCTTATAAATTTGGGGAGACTTGAAGAAATAATATCAAATCTGGGTAGAATGGGCGGCTCGCCCTTTTTAGAAAAGAATAATTGTTGTGTAAGGGTCGATAGCATCGACCCTTTTTTTGTTGCACAATATTAATGCAGTATATGCGTCATAAGGAAATGATAAATGGTTAATGATTTTAAGAAAGTTCATTGAAAAATAAAAAAAACAGCTAAAAATCGTGAAATACCGTGAAGTTTTTTGGTGAAAACGCAAAAATTATTACAAATAGTGCAAAATATTATTCTATGGACAATTCGCGAATTATTTGTCTTCGAAAAGGAATAGGTCGTAACCTATCCATACAAAAGAAACAATCTTCAATTTTTTGAGATAGATATTTGATTTATTTTACGTAATTTTGCTCTTTAAGTTTTTACAATTCTAATATTTACATATCAAATTATAGCATCTAAAATTATTATCCAAATAAAACTTATGATAAAAACTAATGTTAAACTGCCGAATTTGAATATTGCGGCAAAAAACAAAACTAAAGGCGGACTTATGTCTTATGTTTTATTACCAATTATAGGTCTTTTTATTATGTCTTTAATTTCACCAAATTTATCTGCAAATGGAAACATATTTCCATACAAAATAGTTAATCACAAATTGGAAAATGGACTAAAAGTGATTTTTATACCAATGGAAAGTGGTGGAATTGTTTCGTATTATACTGTTGTTCGCACTGGTAGTCGCGATGAATGGGAACCAGGTAAAAGTGGCTTTGCTCACTTTTTTGAGCACATGATGTTCCGAGGTACAAAACGTCACCCAGGAGCGATATATGATAGTTTAATCACATCAATGGGTGCTGATGCAAATGCCTATACTACAGACGATTACACTTGTTATCACCTAAATATCTCAAATGAAGATTTGCCGAGAGTAATTGACTTGGAAGCAGATAGATTTCAAAATCTTGCATATACCAAAGAAGGATTTCAAACCGAATCTGGTGCAGTTTATGGAGAATATCGCAAAGGTCGCACAAGTCCATTTAATGTGCTTTGGGAAGATTTGAAAAATACTTCTTTCAAAAAGCATACTTACAAACATACTACAATCGGATATGAAAAAGACATCAAAGATATGCCTAATTTGTATGATTATAGTTTGAGTTTTTATCAAAGATACTACAGACCTGAAAATTGCGTGGTAATGGTAGTTGGTGATTTTGACCAATCCAAAACTCTTGCTACAATCAAAAAACAATATTCTTCATGGGCAAAAGGATATACTGCACCAAAAATTGATGCCGAACCAGAGCAAAAAGGTGAATTAAAAGCTACTGTAAATTACCCAGGGAAAACAAATCCAATTCTAACATTAGCATACAAAGGATTAGCTTTTGACCCAGCGAACAAAAGTTCTGTAGCAGCTCAGTTGTTTGGTGATATTGCATTTGGCGGAAATAGTGCTTTGAATAAAAAGTTGTATTTGAAAGAGCAAAAAGTGCAAGCACTTCAAGCAGAAATTGATATGAATAGAGACCCATTTTTGTGGATGGTTTTTGCGATTATAAATAAAGATAGTGATATTGAATATGTAAATACTGAAATTACAAATACAATTGAATATTACAAAACTAATTTGGTAACTAAAGAGAATTTGGATAAGGTCAAAAAACGTATGAAATATGGATTTTTGATGGGATTAGATACTCCAGATAAAGTGGCAGGCGGATTGGCTAAATTTATTGCAATTACTGGTAGTTTGGATAATTTAGAAACATATTACAAAACATTAGAAGCAATTACCCCAGAAGATATTCAAAATACAGTAAAAACCTATTTTGTAAATAACAAAAAAACAACAATTACATTAAAAGGGAGTAGCAAATAATGAGAAATTTTAAAAATAAATTAACAAACAAAATACTCCTATTATTACCAATCTTTTCTTTAGCACTAATGATTGGATTAATTAATTCTTGTGAAAATAAAAGCGATGGGATTTTGATGGATAAAGATAATAAAGTATTAGTAAAAGTAGAATCAGACCCAACGATTAGTTTTAATATCTGGGTTAAAGTTGGCTCACAAAATGACCCCAAAGGCAAAGAGGGCTTGGCTTATGTAGTTGCATCATTGCTTACTGACGGCTCATCTCAAACCAACTCTTATGAAGATATAATCGAAAAATTATATCCAATTGCAGCAGGATTTTCATCTAAAGTAGATAAAGAAATGACTGTAATTAGAGGTAGAGTTCATAAAGATAATTTGAATGAATATTACCCACTTTTGATTGAAGCAGTTACAAAACCAGCATTCAAACAAGAAGAATTAGATAGAATTATCAATAATACAATTAATTCAATTGAAAATGATTTGAAATACTCTTCTGATGAGGAATTGGGTAAAGAAATTCTATATAATACAATTTTTGCTGGTACTAATTATGGTAATCTTACTATTGGAAATGTATCATCATTAAAGTCAATTACGCTTGATGATGTGAAAAAATTCTATACTCAATTTTATACTAAAGACAACTATGACTTGGGTATGGGTGGGGGATTTGATGATGAATTAGTAGAGAAAACTTTAGCGGATTTGAATGTATTGCCTGCGGGGAAACCCGAAGGAATGATAATCAAACCTAATAATATTAAAGGATTAAATTTCCAGTTTATTGAAAAAGAAAACTCTGCAACTGCAATTAGTTTTGGCTTTCCGATTGATGTATTACGTGGTGATGACGATTTTTTTGCTTTGGCATTATTTAACTCTTGGTTTGGAGAACACCGTAATCAATCAAGTCATTTATATAATGTAATTCGCGAGCAACGTGGATTAAATTACGGTGATTATTCATATATAGAAATATTTTTGAATGGTGGCTCATTATCTATGCCTGACCCCAATAATGCACGTAAAAAGCAGATTTTTGAGGTATGGATTCGTCCTGTTCAGCATATTCATAGACATTTTGCCTTGAGAGCAGCACTTAGAGAATTACAATCAGTAGTGGATAATGGAATGACCGAAGAAGAGTTCCAAAAAACAAAGACATTTTTGAATAAATATGCTCTTCACTATGCACCAACTACCGAAGATAGATTAGGTTATCAAGTGGATTCAAAATTCTATAATATTCCAGATAATAACAATTATATTCAATATTTTAGAGATAAAATCAAAGATTTATCTTTGAATGATGTAAATAAAGCAATCAAAAAGCATATTCAATACAAAAATATTCAGTTTGCAATTATCACTCAAAATTCAGAGAATTTTATAAACGACTTGGTAAATGACACAGCATCGCCAATAGCTTATGAAACGCCTAAACCAGAAAGTGTGATGAATGAAGATAAATCTATCTCAACCTTCCCAATCAAAATCAAAAAAGAGAACTGCAAAATAACAAAAGTAGAAGAGTTGTTTAAGTAAATTTATAATATTACTATTGGACAATGGGGCATGCCCCATTGTCTTTTATTTTTAGTAGAACAAGCACCCTTGACTGTTCAAGAACCCTCCTCTAAATCTCCCAGAATTAAGAAAGATTTGAAAATATAATGTCAGTTGGTCCAATGAGCCGCATGACCTATTCTCTTTTTGTAATAGCTGTGTTTTAAAGTTTTTATATTGTTGCACAATAATTACGCAATAAATGCATCATAATAAGTTATCTTGAGCCATGATTAATAGGATTAGCTTTATTGAGGAAAGTACTTTAAAAAGCAGCAAAAAGAGTGCAAATAGTGCAAAAAAATGCGTAATTTAAATGTAGAGACGACCGGCGTGTCGTAAAAATATTTCTATTTCCCAATAATATTTCGGAAAAAAAGTCCTACGAGGCAAAACCTCCCAGCCTCACCAAATTAGAGATTTGGAGAGGAGCAATAAAAAACGGGCCTAAAATCGTGAAACATCGTGAAGTTTTTGGATATTTATTATAAAATAATAAAAGTTTAGAATGCAATATTTTTTATTATTGAATAAAAATATGTTGTAATTTTGCAATTTGAAAGTTACATAATTTTAATACTTATATCATGAAAATAATATGACAATTGATACTACATTTTTTAGAAAGATGTATAAATACTTTAGAAATTGCTTATAGTAAATTAATTGAGATAAAAGATGAGTCTGAAAATGAATCCATATATTTTGATTTGTATAGATCGGCTTGTGTCAAAGAATTTGAATTGATTTTGGAGCAAAGTGGCAAATTGCTTCGCAAAACAATGAAGCAGTATTTTGCAAGTTCTAAAGAAGCAGATAAATTAAACTTTAAAGATGTGTTTAGAAATGCTGTTTTACGTTCTTTATTAGATGCAGAAACCTGTCAAAGATGGTTAGAATATAGAGATAACAGAAATTCAACTGCTCAAGACTATGGTGAATTATTTGCTAATGAAACTTTGGTTTTATTACCTCAATTTATAATTGATGCAAAAAATATGGTTGATGTAATTAAATCAAATTCTAACCAAGACTAAAAACCAAGACTAAAAAATGAAATTAAATTTAAAAGATAAAAGCACTTTAATAGAAATATTTCAAACTACAGAACTTAAATTTGAGGTATGGGCTTATGGTAGTAGAGTAGATGGCTCTGCTCATTCTGGCAGTGACTTGGATTTGGTAATTAGAGGAAAAGACTTAGAACCAATAGAAATAGATGAATTTGTATGGTTATTTGACTTAATTAAAGATAGTACAATTCCAATTTTGGTTGAATTTAGAGATTGGGCAAGATTACCCAAAAGCTTTTTGGCAAAATATAATTAATAACCACGAAGTAATATTTTCAAATTTAGAAAACATAGAATAAAACGACTTAATAGTATAAAATTAAAATGACTACTGAAATCGGTAAAGATATAAATAAAGCTAAAGAAATTCTTAGCAATGGTGGATTGGTGGCTATTCCAACAGAAACTGTTTATGGATTAGCTGCAAATGCACTTGCTGAAAATGCAATTATATCGGTATTTGAAACCAAAGGACGCCCAAGATTTAATCCTTTAATCTTACATGTTAAATCATTTTCAGAAGCTGAAAAATATGCTAAAAATATTCCAGATATTGCTTATAAAATAGCAAATGAATTTATGCCAGGACCTATTACCTTTTTGCTTGAAAAAAGTGATTTGGTGAGTGATATTGTTACGGCTGGAAGTAATTTAGTGGCGATTAGAGTGCCTAATCATAGTTTAACATTAGAATTACTTAATTCATTAGATTTTCCGCTTGTGGCACCAAGTGCTAATACTTTCGGTTATGTTAGCCCTACTTCTGCTCAACATGTAAATGACAATTTGGGTGGCAAAATACCTTTTATACTTGACGGTGGCGAGTGTAATGTTGGTATTGAATCTACTATTATAGCTTTTGAAGTTGATAATCAAGGAAACTATTCAATAGTGGTTTACCGAAAAGGTTCATTTGATTTAGTTCAATTAGAAAAATTCAATATTCAGATTACTGAAAAAGTAAACAATAACAACGATAATTTATCAGCCCCTGGAAGACTAAATGCACATTATTCGCCGAATATCAAATGTATGTTTGGAGATATTTTGGAGTTGCATACATTAGTAATTAATGCTAACCCAAAAGTGAAAATTGCAATTTTGTCTTTTAGTAAATCATATTTTGATAAATCATACATAGATAAACCTTGTATTTTAGACAATGTAGTTATTAATCATATTTTATCTCCAAATTCAGACCTGAATGAAGCAGCTCATAATTTATTCAAAGAATTGAGGGAATTAGAAACTTTTGATGAAATAGATATTTTGTTATTAGAAAAAGTACCCAACTTTGGTATAGGCGAAGCAATTAACGACAGATTAGAAAGAGCCGCTGCTAAGTATTTATAATTAGAAACACAATTGGGGAACATTTTATTATTCAAATAATGGAAAAATAAATACAAATTCCCAGATTTTTGATAAAACTATTTTTACAAGATACGAAGATGACAAAAATGAAGATAATGTTAAGTTGATAAATGGCATCGAAATGGTTGGCAAACCAACAAGTATCGAAAACATAGAAGAAGTTTCCTACCTTTACACTATGCCACAATATCCAAACCCAACAGTAAGCGAAGTAACAGGTGAGTTTTATTGGGATAGTAGGATAGATATTGATAACTCAGAAATCGGAGTAATTGACATAACAGGCAATAAAGTTTCGGGCAAAGATAATTTAACACTTGAAAAGCTAAACGAATGGAGTGGCAATATCAAATGGAATTGTGCAAATCAACCCAAAGGCACCTACCTAATCAAAATCCAGCATGGTAATAATACAAAAACCGTAAAAGTGGTAGTGAATTAGGGAAGAAAATGATAAATTGTAAATATTAAATGATTTTTGTATTGGTCATTACCATTGACCCTTACAAAATAACTAACAAATATATTTCTAAGTATTAGACTACTCTATATATCCTAAATTATGAAGACTATACTCATTATACTTAACCTCATCCAAAAGTCTTTTACTACGATTGAGCAAAATTGTGTATCTCAATCTTTTATCCAAATCTGATAAATTATTATATGCTTCGGTTATTTCAGAAAACTTTTCAGAAATAAGCATATTGCCACCATGCAAATCTGGATGATAAACTCGCGCTAACTTTTTATAAGCATCTTTAATTTCTTGAGATGTAGCTGCTCTTTCTACTCTTAAGATTTTATAATAATCTTTGATTTTTATTGAAATATTGTTTTCCATAACTAACCCTCATGTTTGAATGCAAATTAAAGCAATTTTTCCCTTAGTTTTTGAAGTATTTTATAAGTGAAAATACTGATTTTATAAGATATTATTAATAATCCTAAATAATACTCAAATTTTTCTTACTTTTAATGAATTTTATTGAATTTAAAAAATAAAATATTACAATATCTTAACCAAATTTATTTTTCGGTAAATAGAAATTTTTCTTAAATTCAAAATAGAAATTATTGGCTAATTTTTAATGATTTGAAGCTTTTCTTTAAGTTACGCAACATTCAAATTTGCTAAAATTTCTACTTCTGAATCCGATGGAATTTCGGTATAACTAATCACACTTACCATTGGATATGTAGCTCTAATCATTCTAAATAAATAAGGTCTAACCTGTGCCGAGCAAATAATAATTGGCAAATGTCCCATCAATGATACATCATCAATTACTTGAGATAATCCATTCATAAGCCCTCTAACTGTATCTGGAGGCAAACCTAAAGTTGGGCTATTCACCGCAGCACTATTTACTTGTAACGCAGTTGTCATTTTATCTTCCAAATTAGCATCTAAAGCAATTGTATGGATTACACCATTTTGGTCTTCGTAAAGTTTTTTGATTATTTCTGACAAATTATGACGCACATATTCAGTCAATACATCTACATTTTTAGTAACTTTATAATATTCTAAAAGCGATTCGCAAATCAATGCTAAATCTCTAATCGGTACACCTTCGGCAAGTAAATTCTGTAATACTTTTTGAAGTGTTGAAACTGGTAAAGTTTCTGGAGTAATTTCTTCTATCAATGCTGGATAATCATTTTTCAAGTTTTCTAATAAATGTTTAACATCTTGTCTATTGATTAATTTATCTGCGTTGCGTCTGAGTACCTCAGTTAAGTGAGTAGTTAGCACTGTTGGAGATTCTACCACTGTAAATCCCATAATTTCGGCATCTTCACGGTCTGAGAATTTAATCCAAGTAGCAGGCAATCCGAATACTGGCTCAGTTACGTGATGACCTTCAATATCACCATCAGCCGAACCTGGGTTCATAGCCAAAAGCATAGTTGGGTAAATTTCATTTGATGCAATTTCATTACCTCTAATTTTGATAATATATTTTTCTGGATCTAATTGTAAATTATCTCTAACTCTTACTGGTGGCAGAATTATACCCAATTCAGTAGCGAGTTGTCTTCTTACGTTTGTGATACGTTTAAATACATCACCACCTTGAGATTCATCAACTAAGGTGATTAAACTATAACCTAATTCAATTTCAATAGGGTCAATTTTTAATAAATCTTCAATAGGTGCTTCTTCAGATTTTGGAATAGCATCTTCACTTTCTGCAAGTTGTTTGCGGATTTCTATAGCACTTTCTTCGTCCATTTTTTTACTTCGCATAGCCCCAGCACCGCCAAGGATTAAGCCAATAAACAAAAATGGAACAGCAGGGAATCCAGGGATAAATGCCATCAATGCCATAGTAACTCCTGCCACATATAATGGCTTGGGTCTACTACCAAATTGACTTGTTAATTCTACTTCTAACTTTTCTGATGCACCAGAACGAGTAACTACCAAACCGCCCGCTACTGATACCAATAACGCAGGGATTTGAGCCACAAGACCATCGCCAATTGACAAAATTGAATATGTAGATAATGCTTCCATTGCAGTCATATCGTGTTGGAGCATACCAATCACAAATCCACCAAGTAAGTTAATTCCTGTGATAATCAAACCAGCAATTGCGTCCCCTTTGATGAACTTCGCCGCACCGTCCATAGAACCATAAAAATCTGTTTCTTTAGATAATTCGTCGCGTCTTTTGCGTGCTGTAACTTCATCTATATAACCAGCATTTAAGTCTGCGTCAATTGACATCTGCTTACCAGGCAAGGCATCTAATGAAAATCTTGCTGCTACTTCGGCAATACGAGTCGAACCCTTAATGACTACTACGAAATTGATTACGAGTAAGATTATGAATATAATCAATCCGACAACGTAATTTCCGCCAATTACGAAATTACCAAATGCATAAATTATATCACCAGCCGATGCTTCGCCCAAAATTAGTTTGGTAGAGGCAACGTTTAGACCTAATCTAAATAAAGTAGTAATCAATAATATCGTTGGGAAAGACGAAAATTCCAGTGGTCTAACTAAATAAATTGATATTAATAATGTCAAAATTGAAAAAGCAATATTAATTGCTAAAAAGAAATCCAACAACAATGGTGGTAATGGAATTATTAATAATGCCAAAATTAATAGTACGCCAATCGCCAATCCAATATCTGGATTTTTAGATATAATGGGCAGTACATTATTAACCAATGATTTTATGATTGGATTATTCAATATAGGATTTTGTTGACTTTTAGCCATAATTCTATTTTTATAACCGTTTTTTACCTTTAAATATAACCTTAATATTATTTATTCAATTTACTTGCCATTTTTTGTTTGAACCATAGATTTATAGGATTGAATGATTTTTTGATTGGGTAGTTTGGGCGGCTCGCATGACAAAGGAACCCCAATCTAAATCTTTCCCCAAAGGGGAAAGATTTGAAGAAAAGATAGTATTTCTCTTATTTTCAAGCCCTTCCTTTGGAAGGGTTGGGTAGGTCGCTTTTCATTTTTTCGGTTGCAATGAGTATTGACCTATTGTTCTTCACTTTTTTTTCAAAATCAAAGATTGCAAAAATATATTTGTCGTATTATAAAATAATTATACAATTAAATCGGTTTAAATATAAATTAAAATATTTAAAGGTATATTATGAATTTAGTTGGTTTAAAATATGATTTACATCATTTATTAGATAAAGTTGAAAATGAACAATTACTTCGCACTGTTTATGATTTTTTAGTACAAGGTCAAAATAATGCAAATGGCAAAATTTGGAATTCTCTAACTGAATTTGAACAAAATGAGGTTTTTATATCTTATAAAGAATCTGAAAATGTAGAGAATCTTAAAAGTTGGGAAAATATTAAGTTGAAATATTGAGTTTCATTAAGTGAATTTTAATTGTTAATTTATGCAAATATTTGTAACCAAAAGAGCAGAAAACCAACTTGATAAAATTATAACTTATATTGAATTAAATTGGGGGAAAGGTTCTGTGAATCAATTTATTGATAAGATTGATAATATTTTTTTGCTTTTAAAATCTTTTCCAACAATGGGTCAGATAGAATTTAATGATATTCGTGGCTTCCAATTAACTAATCAAACAAAAATTCTTTATAGAATAAAAGAAAATAGTATCATCATACTTGCTTTTTTTGATGTACGACAAAACCCCAATAATTCCCTAAAATAGTTTAATATTTACAATAAAAGTTATTATGAAAAAAATTATACTTCTTTTGATTGTGATTACAATTTTTGCTGCTAATCAATCGACACTACTTTCTAAAGTTTGGCAAATCGGTGGTCAAAGTGAATATAAATACTGTAGTGAAATTAGTAATTTGATAAATGATAATGACACTATTATTATTGAAAGTGGTTTGTATGAAAATGACAAACAAGTTACTTGGACTAAAAATAACTTGCTAATCAAAGGCACTAACCCCAAGCCAAAACTAAAAGCTGGGAGTATAATAGCAAATGATAATTCAAATGGCAAAGGTATTTTTGTAGTTAGGGGAAATAATACTACAATTGAAAATATTGAGTTTTCTGATGCAAAGGTACAAAGCAGAAATGGTGCTGGAATTAGGCAAGAAGGCTCAAATCTAATAGTTAGAGATTGCATATTTACTGGTAATGAGATGGGGATTTTGGCTGGTGGCACTATTCCAAATTGCAAAATATTGATTGAATATTGCGAATTTAAAAACAATGGAAGTATAGAAAACCCAGGCTATCAGCATAATATTTATATCAATTTTATAGATACATTGATATTTAGGTTTAATTACACTCAAAATGCAATAGCAGCTGGTCATGAATTTAAAAGCCGTGCTTATAATAATTTTATAATGTATAACCGTATTTCTAATACTAATTCTACCGATAGTCGCAATATAGATTTGCCTAATGGTGGAACAGCTCTTATTGTTGGAAATATTATAGAGCAAGGGCAAAACTCCGAAAATTCAAATATAATTGGTTATGGATTAGAAGGGCTGAAAAATCCTGCTCCACATAATTTATGGATAACGAATAATACAATTGTAAATAGAAAAACAACAGGAAGTTTTGTCCATACAGCCGAAGGAACAGAGAAATTAATGTTGTATAATAATGTAATGGTTGGAGCAAAAACTGGTAGCTTGATAATCGGAACACCCAAAGAATTAGATAGTTCAAATAACTTCATAAATGATGATCTAAATTCGCCAAAATTCGCAAATATAGATGAATTTGACTATACCCCAATTGCAGATAGCCCACTGATTGATAATGGATTAATAATAAAAGATTCTTCAGACAAATTACAAACAATTGCCGGATATGAACTAAATCCAATGTTTGAATATACAGAGCCATCTAAAAGAAATGTTAATCAAGATAAAATTAGAAATTATGATATCAATAAATTGGATATTGGTGCAATAGAGTTTGAAAGTATAAACAGCATCTCTGATGATGATAAAAACCATTCATTAGTTTATCCAAATCCTGCAAATAACAAAATTAGTTTTGTGTTATATAATGAAAATATCTGCGACTTGTTTATTTATGATATAAATGGAAATTTAGTTCTAAAAATCAATAACTACAAAAGCAAAGATGAAATTGATGTAAACAACTTTAAAACTGGCACATATAAAGTATTGATTTGGAATAAAATGTGGAATGCAACTCAATGTTTTATGGTAGTGAAGTAAGTAGGAAGAAAAATCTCTTCGTAAGGGTCGATGGCATCGCCCCTTTTTTTTTGCCTACCAGCCACCCAAAAAATCTTCGCTTGTAAACCACTCAACACCAATTACTTACAAATTACTTTTCAAAAGTCTGTTATATTTTGCCCTTTTTTCAGTCTTTTGAAATAAATTAAACAATTTTATTTGATTATCTTCGTTTAAAAGTAAAACTAAATTATATTAAAATGGGTAAAAAATTTGATAATGAACTTGATTTTATAATTGATGGCTTATCTAACTCAATATTAAATGTAATTACTGGTGATAGTTTTGAGACTGAAATTGTAAAAATAAGCAATTCTGATTTACAAAATATAAAGTTATCCCAAAAATGGAATTTTGATTGGGAGAATGAATGTAAAGATAATTCAAAGCAAATTTATAAATTAACTATTATAAATAATCCAAACGTAATTCAAGGACTTATCAGTTTATCAATAGAATCAGACCATATTTTTATTAATCTATTAGAAAATGCTGAATTTAATATTGGTAGAAGAAAGATTTATGTAGGTGTAGCAGGTAATTTAGTTGCATTTGCTTGTAGAACATCTTTTAATTATGGTTATGAAGGTCATGTTGTTTTTACTGCGAAATCGAAGTTAATTCAACATTATGAATTGTCGTTAGGTGCTTTCCACATTTATAATCAAAGAATGATAATAGATACAAAAGCAGCTTATATTTTAGTAAATAAATATTTTAAAGATTAAACTAAAAAATGAAGAATTTTATGGGTATTATTATTGAACCAAAAGATATTGATTTTGTAATTCAAAGTCCACCACTTTCAGATGAAGAAAGAAAGAAAATTTCATTGTTTATTAAAAACAAGAAAGCACAATCAAAAAAAGTAAATAAATTAATAACAAAAAAAGAAGTAGTTTAATTTATTAAAGTTCGGATATTATTTCTATTTGTAAGGGTCAATGGCATTGACCCATTTTTTTTTCACAAGTATTTAATTTTATAGATATTATATTTTTAATTGACTTATACATAATCTAAAAAATTTTTGTAAATTTGAAAAAAAGTTATTAATATAATAATAAAAAAAATGCAAAGAATTAGTTTAAAACTGTTTGTTGTTATTATGACATTTGTTTTTGTGACAAAATCATATTCACAAATATTTCCACCGAAACAAGAATATCCTCTTAATGTAAGACAAATCCACAGTGGACATAGTCTAACTGACCCACTGTTTTATCCTCATTGGCCCGGACAATACGTCAATCTTATGAATAAACTAAGAGGTGTATGGGCAGGAGATGATGTTGGCAAATCAACAGTACCTGGTTCGGCACTAAAAGCGAGATGGAATACAGCACCGGGCTATGGAGCACCTGATGCAAGACACAATATTTCAAATTGGGAGTTACTTACTATAACTGAAAGAGTTCCGTTGTTATATCCAGGTAAAAATTCACAACAGTGGTATCTAAATGGTATTAAAGAGCAACGAGAATATCTTTCTCTTTTTGTAAATAATGCTTGGAATAATGGTAATAATGGAAAAGGTGCACCTACTTTACTTTGGACAACTTGGACAAATATCAACAACTCCGATGGTCCTTGGCGAGAAATGCTCGATACATTAGGCACAGAATGGGAAAGTATGCAAGATTTTGCCAATGCTAATCGTCCTAATGGTGCACCATTAGTATATTTAATACCTGGTCACAAAATGATGGCAAGATTATTTGATGATATTAATGCTGGTGTTGTGCCTGGAATTACTAATATATCGCAATTTTTTTCTGATAATATTCATACCAATGAATTAGGTGCTTATGCAATTTCAATGATTCATTATGCATGTATTTTTAATTCTAATCCTACTGGTCTTACAAACAACTTAATACCCAACAATGCTCCAGCTGGCACACCCTACCCATCTGAAGCACTTGCAAAATATTTACAAACAATGATTTGGGGTGTTGTTACAAATTACAATAGAACTGGTGTAACTGAAAAATTATCAATAGATGATGATTATTCTGATGATAATTTTATAGCTACATTTAATTATTATAATGATAATAATAATTTAACTTTAAATTTAGAAATTAATAAGTTGGATAATTTTGAAATAAAAATATATGATTTGAATGGTACTTTAATAAAATCTAAGATATTTAATAAAACAGAAATTACAAACAATTTAGTTATTGACATTTCAAGTTTAAAATCAAACATGTATGTTTTTGAGATTTTGACAAATAATAATAAAATATTTGATGGAAAATTCATTAAAATTAAAGAGTAAATATAATGAAGAAATTAATAATATTATTCGCAATCTTATTAATTCCAATCAGTGCAAAAAGCACTGATTGGAATCATAGGGGACTATTTGGTAAAAATAATGATGGTGGTATTAGTGAAAAAATAATTTGTCATAGTGAAAATAATTGTTCTTTTATAATAAATAATACAAGTTCTTTTTATTTATATAAATCTTTTGATAATGGTTTAAATTGGGAATTAAGATATAAATCTATTCCAACAATTGAAGATACTGAGCCAACTGCAGCTAATATTTCTAATGTATCTATGCCTGATTCTAACCATATTTTTATAACATATTTTGATAGATTTATAATACATAAAAGTTCAGATGGTGGTAAAACTTTTGAAAAAATTATTGTAAGTGATTCACTTGATGCAGTTTGGAACTTAGTTATGTATGATTCATTATATGGTTTTGCATTATATAAAAATAAAATATATATAACTTATGATGGTTGGAAGAAATGGTATAAAACAAAAAATCTAATATCACCAAGTATTCATTCCCCTTATTTTGTAGATTATGAAAAAATTAAATTTATAGGTAATGCTAATAATAATTATACATTTTCTACTTATGATTTTTCAAGCTTCGATTTACAAGATTTGCATTATTTTTATGTAAATTTTAATAAAGAAAAAGATACTTTAGATTTGTTTCAAAAAATACATCAAGTTAATAATGTAATATATGCTGCAGGATTAAGAAGTCATAATGTTGGTAACCAAAGAAAAGATATAATTTACAAGTCAATTGATAATGGCAATAATTGGGAAAAAGTATTAGATTCCTTATATGGATGGCCTTATACCCCAAAAGGTACAAGTGCACCATTGGGATTACAAGATATTGCTTGTTATGATGAAAATAACTGTATGGCAGTTGGTGCTTATGGTAAAGTAGTAATGACTAAAGATGGCGGTAAAACTTGGGTTTACAACCCAGAAGGAGATGTACCTTTCATAAGATATCGCGATGATATATATGGTCCCTTAGTAATGAAAGTTGCTTGGGCTGGTAAAACACCTATAATATCAACTTTTGGTGGAAATCTATATCGTTACGAAGGTGATTTCTTTGATTTTGGTATAAGCGTAGAAGAAACCCAGCCCATAAACACAAGCATCTTCCCCAATCCATCATCTGATAAAATCTCTTTAGATTTGGGTGGTGTGGCAGTAGCCGATTTAGTGGTTTATGATATTTTGGGTAATGAGATTATTTCTATCCCAAATTACACCAACAAAAGTGAAATAGATATAAGCAATCTATCCATAGGCACATACACAATTCAAATCCAAACAAACACAGGAAGTATAAGCCAAAGACTTTTGGTGAATAGGTAGGAATTTTTAGGACAAGGGCTCAAGACCCCCTTGCTTCCCCAAAAAAGAACTAAAAACAAATATATGCACCAAGTCCAAAAGCAGGTACAATTCTGTTATAAGTTATTGGCAGACTGGAC
>JBEICW010000021.1:0-15842 GCA_040383785.1 Ignavibacteria bacterium
ACTCCTGTAATTAAATTAGATATATTTAAACAAATAGTATTTTTATTTTCATAATCAGTAAAATAAATATGATTTAATTCATCATTAAATATAGGACTTGCAACACCGTTATTGATAACAAATAGAATTTTATCTGTATTAATGTCTATAATTTGGGTTATACTTTCTTTATTGTCAACATCAATCTTTAATGAATATAAATTATTACTTATAAAATTAATATATCCAATAATTGAATTATCATCTGGTTTAAATTCCTTAACTATCTTCATTGTTTCTGTACTTACAATCTTTAAGTGTTGTCTACCATTAATTACTTTCCCATCAAAGACTATATACTTTCCATCTTTAGAAAAATTAAACCTACCAAAATCATGCTCATTAAAACTTACTTGATCAATTGTTTGTACTACATTAAATGTTTTTGCATCTATTAGTAATAGTTGTGATGGTTTGTTTTTATCATTAATAAAATTTGTTGAATACGCAATAAATCTACCATCGGGTGAGGTGGCAATACTTTTAACACTTCCTTCTGGCAAAAAAACTTGTTTTTCTTTAGTCTTAAAGTTATATTTAACTAATTTGCTATTAGAAAAGTTTCTACCGATAACTTCATCGTTATTTATGATTCTACTATAAATAAAAGAATCTAATTTCATTATTAAATTCAAGTTTGGGAATTCATAAATGTATGTATCATTTAGATTTGTATGCAACAAAAATGTACCATCTGGTGAAATATATGATTTATTGTCCCAATCATTCTTAAATGGTAACTCTTTAATTATTTTACCGTTCTTACTATCCATAGTTGTTAGTTTACCAATATCGAAACTTAATTCAACAAAAATGAGGTCTTTTGTTACAGGATGCTGGAATTGGATTTCATTACTATAATCTGATGTCCAAACTGTATCAACTTCTGCCGACCATAGCGGATTAGAAAATGCTACCAAGAGCAAAGCGAATAGGGAAATTAAATTCCCATTATTTTTGTGTTTCATTTCGAAACTCCTTTATTATAAGTTAAAAAAAAGAATAATTTTAATTTATTACTTTATAAAACTCAATTTTATTAAATTTTATGAAGAAATAAGTATGAAAAAAAACAGAAAAGTAATCAAATTGATTAGTGCCAAAAATGTTAAAATTAAAAACTTACTTAATATTTTATAATATAAGAAATATAAAAATACTTACAAAGATAAAAGTTGTTTTTTCTATTTGGTTGATAAAAGTAAATTTAACTTTAAGGTAATTTAAGTCTTTAATTATTTATTTAGTTTTTTAAATTTCTATTTTCAATATGTGGTATTGAACTAATTAAGTTAGAGAATGCACAAATTTACAATAATCATTGAAGTGTTATAATCGAAATATTTATTAAAAATAGAATATATTTATAAAAAGTTAGTTTAGATTTTTTTATTTAAAATATTTTTGTTATATTGCATTTCGTTTTTTGTATAAAAATAAAAAATAAATCAAATGTTAGCAATCGTAGAAATAGCAGGACAACAATTTAACGTAGAACCATCAATTAGACTTACAGTTAATAGATTAGCTGGAGAAATTGGTGATAAAGTTGAATTTAGCAATATCCTTGCAGTTACAAATGATAATACAACTCAAGTTGGAACTCCATTCGTTAGTGGAACAGTAACTGCTACAATTTTAGAGCATGGTAAAGGTGAAAAAGTTAGAGTTTTTCACAAAAAAAGAAGAAAAGGTTATAGAAAATTAAGAGGTTTTAGACCATCTTATACAACAGTAGCAATAGAAAGTATAAATATTTAATTTAGGAGTTTTCAAGAATGGCTCACAAAAAAGGTCAGGGCTCCACGAGAAACGGTCGTGATTCCCATAGTCAGAGATTAGGCGTTAAAAAATTTGGAAGTGAAAGTGTTATCGCTGGTAACATTATCGTTAGACAAAGAGGTACTCAATTTTACCCAGGTAAAAATGTAGGTATCGGTAAAGACCATACTTTGTTTGCTTTAACTGATGGTGTTGTAGCTTTCTCTAAAACAAGAAGTGATAGAAGAGTAGTTTCGATTATTCAAGCTTCAGTAAATTAATTTTATAATTTTAATTTTTATAATTTTAATTAAAGAATTAATTTCTAAAAAAATATTAGACTGTTTTGTATTTTACAAAACAGTCTTTTGTATTTTATACATAAGTTTTGAAATGAAAATTTCAAATCAAAGTTTGATCTAATTTGATTGATAATGGGCAATGGTCAGAACCTGTTATACTTGGGTATATTTCAGCACCTAATAAATTTGCTCTAAGCCCATCGTTAATTATAATGTAGTCAATTCTCCAACCAATATTATTTACTTTTGCCGCACCTCGCATACTCCACCAAGTATAGTTATTTGGCGAATTATTAAATACTCTAAATGTATCAATATATCCATTTGTAAATAATTTATCTAATTTTTCTCTTTCAACTGGCAAAAAGCCGGAAGTTTTAACATTTTCTTTCGGTCTTGCTAAATCTATTTCTTTATGAGCAGTATTCAAATCACCAGCAATTATAATATTCTTGCCTTCAGATTTTTTGGTATTTATATAATCCATCAAAGCATCATAAAACCTTAATTTATAATCAATTCTATGCTCACCTGAAGTGCCACTAGGGAAATATACACCAAATAAGATAAATTCGCCAAAATCTAATTCTAAAATTCGCCCTTCTCTGTCAAATTCTTCAATTCCTATGTTCCGATTAACTGAAACTGGTTCATATTTTGAGATTATACAAACCCCGCTGTATCCTTTTTTGGCAGTACAGTCCGAAAAGTATGAAAAATATCCTTCTGGGGCTTTTAATTCTGGATTTATATCACTTTCAAGACTTTTAGTTTCCTGAATACAAATGATATCAGCGTTGTGATTTTTGATAAAGTCAAAAAGTGCATTTTCATTTTTAATTATATCGTATCTTTTGGTCTTGTTCTGACCAACAATAGAGCGATATCCATTTACATTCCAAGAAAATATATTTAGCATATTATTAACTTTATTTTTATTTTTAGTTTTAAAGTAATTTAATTTAATTGAGGAGCCAACAATTCCTCTAAGTTTTTGGGTATTGTAATAGTAAATGTAGTACCCTTGCCTAATTCACTTTCTACAATTATATTACCTTTATTTTTATTAACTAATTCTTTGCATAAAATTAGTCCCAAGCCTGTTCCAGTCTCTTGATTAGTACCCAAAGTTGTAACGTGTTCATCAATTTTGAAAAGTTTATTAAGAACATTCTTAGACTTATCTACACCATCATCAATTATATCAATGTGGTGAAAATTATCCAAATCTTTATAAATAATAGTAATTGTAACATTATTTTTTTTAAATTTTAAAGAATTAGAAATTAAATTTCTAATTACAATATTTATCATATTTACATCTGCAAAAACTTTTTATATTTACAAGTAAATTATTCAACAATTTAACATTCTTAAGAATTGCATTGGTCTGAACAATTTCGCAGTTACTTTTTATATTAGATAACATCACAAAACTATTTGAATTTAGTGGCATAAAACCTTTATTCCGCCTTGCCCATTCTAATAGGTTTCTATACTTGTATTTATATAATATTAATCAAACCTAAGTGCATTGTCAAATTCTTAATTGAAAAATAAAAGTTTGAAATTTAAATTTGTCACAAAAACAATCTTACTTGAGCTTTCAACTATATATCGATAAAATAATTTTTGATTAATATTTTATTTCCATTTGTAATTCTTTGTGAATTAAATCTAACACAAAAAAAGAAAAATTCAAAGAAACAAAAAATAATATATGATTTATTTTGCAAATAAACTACAAATCATAACATTTGTTTTTGATTGGTATAATAACTTTAGTATTTATTTCAAGTTTGAATATTTCTAAAGCTAAATTATTACAAGCATCTTCGTCACCATGGTGAATAAATATCCTATTTGGTTTTAATTCACTTATTAATTTTAGTGTTTGCTCTAAATTAGAATGAGCACTAAACCTAAATTTCTCAATGTGACAAAATCTTTTAAATTTTGAACCATTTAATTCTAGTTCATCTCCAATTTTGGAATTAAGAATTTTGTAACCAGGCATATTTTCTTCTTGATATCCGACAAATGCTATACCAAAGTTTTTCTTTTTCAGCCATTCTTTTGTTAAATTATAAGATAAAGTTCCTTTTGCGAGCATTCCATTAGAAGCAATTACAATTGATGGCTTTTTCATAAATTCACCACTTGTAAGATTATCATAATCTATGTGATTTTGATTGATATCAGAAACTTCAAAACCTTTTCTCAGCATATAATCAGCATAACAATATCTATCATAAATTTTTGAGATTTTTTTGCCCAAACCAGCAGTATAAATTGGCAAATTAGGTATTTTATTCTGAAACATTAAATTATGTAGCAACTTTAAAACTTCTTGGGTTTTACCCAAAGCAAAAGCAGGAATTAAAATTGAACCATTTTCATTACTAACTTTATTTATAAATTTACTAAATGTATTTATATTCTCATTCAGATTAATAAAATTATCACTGCTGCAATTAGTAGCTTCTACTACTAAAGTATCTATATGATGATTAGGGAATTGGGCTTTACCTACCATAAATTGATTTTCTAAGTTCATATCACCAGTAATTAGAATATTTTTTGCTTTTTCATTTTTAGTTTCAAATTGTTTATTTTCTTTGTGTTTATATTCTTTGTGTTTATATTCTAAATATATTCCAGTTGAACCCAAAATATGTCCTGACCAAAATAATTTTGCTTTTAAATATGATGGATTTTTATTAATATTCCCCTTACTTTCTAATTGTTCATTAATTAAATAATTTTTTTTATTTATCAGTAAACTTTGATCAAATTTTATTGGTTCGATTAATTTCCAAATATTTGATAAAATATCAGGTTTGTATTGATCTAAAACTTCTTCACTTAGGTCAAAAGAATTTTCTCTAATTATATGTTTTGAACTATCTTTAAGAACCAACTCAGCCAAATCGCGAGTTTCGTAGGTTGCCAATACTTTTGATTTTGGAAAAAATTTGATAAAGTAGGGTAGTGCAGCTAAGTGATCAGTATGTGCGTGAGTAATAAATAAATAATTTACATCAATATCTTTAACTGATTCATAATTTGGAAAAAGATTATTTCTATCTTTTAATTTAGGATGTAATCCACAATCAACAGCAATATTAATACCATCAAGTTCTAAAATTAATGAATTTGCTCCAATTTCTTCTGCACCACCAATAAAAGTAATTTTATTCATTTTTTGTGTTTGTTTATTGTAAATATTGTTAGGTGTTAACTTTAAAATAAGGATTTATAAAATTACTCTAAAATTTTACTTTTGCAAATTATTTAATTTGAATTATAATTAATATATTTACAAATTAAAAAATACCTTATTGTAAAAAACAAATTAATACTAATATTATTGTAATTTACATTGCCTAATTTAATTATTAACTTAATGTAAAGATATTATTTATTTTAATAAACAATTCAAATTAATAAACAATTCAAATTAGTAAACAATTCAAAAGTAAAAAAATCAGACCTAAAATTTTAGGAATAAATAAATATGCAAAGAAATCCTAGTGCAGCGTTATGGAAACCAAGCGAAAATAGAATAAAAAAGTCAAATATACAACGTTTTATGAATTATTTGTCTCGTAAACATGAATTAAAATTTGATAATTATAATGAATTATATAATTGGTCGATAGAGCATAGTGAAAAATTTTGGAGTTTATTTTGGAAATTTAGCGACTTAATATCTTCTCAAACTTATACCAAAGTCACAAATAAATCAATTCCTACAATTATAAAAATACCAAGACCGGAGTGGTTCCCTGATGCTAAATTAAATTATGCCGAAAATCTTCTTAGATACAGAGATGAACACGTTGCATTAGTATTGCATACTGAAGACAAGCCAATTATTAAAGTAACTTATAGAGATTTATACATAAAGGTAGGTAAGTTACAAAAGTACTTAATTTCAATTGGAGTAAAGCCTAATGACAAAATAGCGGGATTAGTAACAAATTCTGAGGAAGCAGTTATAGGGATGTTGGCTACTACTAGTCTTGGTGCAATTTGGACTTCTACTTCACCTGATTTTGGATTACAAGGTATAGTTGATAGATTTGGACAGGTAGCACCTAAAGTTGTAATATCTGTAAATGCTTATAGTTACAGTGGTAAAATATTCGATTGTACTTCTAAAATATTAGAAGCAGTAAATGGTATTAAATCTGTAGAAAAAATTATTTTTATAGAAAATATAGGTATAAATAGACTACCGGATTCTGAATACCAATCATTACAATTTAGCAATTTAGATTATAAAAATATATCTAATAGTAAAGTTTTCAAAAATCATAAAATAGATGAATCCAACTCAAACTCCAATAAAGTTAAATCAAAAAAAATAGATTTTAAATTTGATGAATATTCCGATGCAGATGATACTGATTTATATTTTGAAGCAGATTATGAAGCAGATTATGATGCAGAATATATTGATGTGTATCTTGAAGATCAAATAAATACTGATGATGAACCCACTGATAACAAAAATATTGATGATTTTGTTTTAGAATATATTAACTACGAAAAAGTAATACAAAATGTAGAATTTGACTACTTAGAAGAAGTGCATTTCGAACAGTTGCCATTTGATCATCCACTATTTATAATGTATTCATCTGGAACTACTGGTGCACCCAAATGTATAGTCCATAGTGCAGGGGGGACATTAATTCAACACGTAAAAGAGTTAATGCTACACACAGATTTGAATAGAGATGACGTGATATTTTATTTCACAACTTGTGGCTGGATGATGTGGAATTGGCTTGTAAGTTCGTTATTTGTAGGATCAACTTTGTATTTATATGATGGAAATCCCGTTTACCCAAATATACAAGTCTTGTGGGATGCAATAGATAGTGAAAAGATTACAGTATTTGGAACATCACCCAAATATTTAAGTGCAGTCCAAAAGTCTGGTTATATCCCTAAGGAAAATTTAAAATTAAATAGTCTAAAAACTATATTATCAACAGGTTCACCTCTTACTTCAGAGAATTTTTTGTGGGTGTATGATTATATAAAAGAAGATTTGCAGTTATCCTCTATAGCTGGTGGTACAGATATAATTTCATGCTTTATGTTAGGTAATCCTACATTGCCAGTTTATAATGAAGAAATTCAATGCAGAGGATTGGGTATGAAAGTTCAAGCATTTGATGAAGATGCTATTCCTTTAGAAAATGAAAAAGGTGAGTTGGTATGTACATTACCATTTCCATCTATGCCTATATACTTTTTGAATGACCCAGGACACAAGAAATATTTTAATTCTTATTTTAATACTTATAACGGAATTTGGAGGCACGGAGACTATATAAAAATTACTCGTTCTGGAGGAGTTGTTGTTTATGGTCGTTCAGATGCGACATTAAACCCAGGTGGTGTAAGGATAGGAACAGCAGAAATTTATAGAATTGTAGAAAGTTTGGAAGAAGTATTAGATAGCTTGGTAGTTGGCAAGCAAGAAAAAGGTGATGTTAATGTGATATTATTTGTTAAAATCAGGGAAGGATTTGAACTTGATGAAGAATTAATAACTAAAATAAAAAATAAAATTAGAAAAGAGGCAACTCCAAGGCACGTTCCATTTAAAATAATTGAAGTTAATGATATACCAGTAACTATGAGTGGGAAAAAAGTAGAAATTGCTGTTACAAAGTTGCTTCACAATGAAGAAGTTAATAATTTGAGTGCAATAGCTAATCCAGAATGCTTGTCACAATATAAAAATCTAAATTTGTAAAAAAATAATTCAAAATAGTAAAAATAATTTCCGACTACATACTTCTATAAACCTTACCGTTGGAGGTGCGAAAAAAGTTTTGTTTCATAAGTAACAATACTTTTTTCCGCTGAGATTAAACTCCTTGTACCTGAACTGGATAATACCAGCGTAGGAAAACGGAAGAAGTAACTTAGAAATTGTCTATTTTTTTATTAATTTGAGTTGCAATTAATACTAAATACTATCAATTATCTCTAATTCTTCTTGCCTCAAGACCCTATCCAACGTAATTTTAATAATTTTTCATATATTAATAATTACGGAACTGTAATGACTAAACTAATTTCTAAAATAAGTAATCCCAAAGCCAAAAACATAGTCAAATTGACTATTTGGGTATATTTGACTACTTTATTGTGTTTTAATTTTGCTTATTCGCAAGTTGATAAACAAAAACAATCTCAACAAACTCAAATAGATTCTCTCAAAAAATACACTACTCCAACAATTTCTGTAACATCAACCAAAGCTCAAGAAAGAATTAATTCTGTGCCTTTTTCTGATATTAGTAGAGAAGATTTAGACCAAATTCAGACTAATCAAGATTTGCCAATGTTATTGAATAATTTGCCATCTATTATTTCGTATTCTGAAAATGGAAATGGTGTAGGGTATTCTAATATTTCTATTCGTGGATTTGACCAAAGACGTATAGCAGTAATGGTAAATGGTATCCCTCAAAATGACCCCGAAGACCATAATTTGTATTGGTTAAATTATACTGATTTATCAGAAAGTATGGAAAATATACAGGTGCAACGTGGAGCTGGTATGATTAATTATGGTGCTGCAGCTATTGCTGGGAGTATAAATTTAACAGGTATCAATTTCACTCGCGATAAATATATCAAATTTTCTGCAGGAAATTCATTTCAAGAATTTGGTGATAATGAGTCCATTCAAAGCAATACAAGTAAATTGAAATTTGAATATTCATCGGGTTTGGTAGATGAAAAATATGCATTTTATGGTAAACTTTCTCGAATTAATTCTTGGGGATATAGAGACCAATCCTTTACTTTTATGAATACATTTTATTTGTCTGCAATTAGATATGATGGTGATTTTTCTACTCAAATTAATATTTATGGTGGTAATCAAAGAGATGGTTTGTCATATTATGGAGTAGCAAAAAGCCATATTTCTGATTTGAGTTTAAGACGCAAAAATTACAACTATTGGCAATATGATAGCACAGGTAAAAACTTTGATTATGCATCTGAAATGAAAAAATTTGAAGTAGAAGAATTTAGCTCGCCTCACTATGAAATATTAAATAATTACAAAATTAGCGAAAATATTGATTTTTCTTCTTCATTATTCTATTTTACAGGTCAAGGATATTTTGATTACAGTGGTGATGGTTGGACAAATGCCGATAATTTTAGATTAAATAAAGAAAATGGCTTTGATAATGCTGAAGACCCACGCAATCCAATTATTCGTGCTTATGTGAGTAATAAACAAGGTGGGTGGATACCAAAAATCAACTTCAAACATACTGATGGAGTGTTAAGTATTGGTGCAGAGGTGCGTTTGCATAATAGCGACCATTGGGGACAATTGATATATGCTGAAAATTTACCAAATGGTTATGATAAAGATTATAAATTTTACACTTATGAAGGTAATAGAAATATCTTTTCAATTTTTGCTCGTGAATTATATAATTTAGATGAAAATAAAACTTTGAATATCGAAGCACAAATCGTTAATCAAACGTATGCCATTGGTAATGAAACTGCAGGAAATAATCATACAGTATACAAAGATATTAATGGAAATAATGTTTCAGGAAGTGGAGATATTTTTAATATAAATTATTGGTTTTTCAATCCACGAGCTGGATTTAATTGGAATATTGATGATAATAATAATTTTTATACTTCGATTGCAGTAACTTCTCGCGAACCAAGAATGCAGAATTTCTACCAAGCAAGTGAAGCTTTTGTAGGAGCTACACCTCTTTTTCAATCAAAACAACTGGATTCGGTAACAGTAGGGTATGATTTCAATTCACCGATAGTAAAGCCAGAAACTATGTTGAAATGGGTTGGAATTACAAAGATGAGAACTATACTTTTTCAACTAATGTTTATTTGATGGAATATTTTGATGAGTTGGTAAAAAGCGGTCAGTTAGATGTATTTGGTCGCCCAAGAGATGGGAATGCCAATCGCACAAGACACTTCGGATTGGAATTAAATGCAATGGCAAAAGTAATAGATGTTTCAGAGCACAAATTATTTGTTGGAGGAAATACAACAATCAGCCAAAATAAAATCATAGATTTTGATTATTACACAGGTGATAAAGATAAAATTAGTTTAAATGGTAATCAAATTGCAGGCTTTTCTAATTTTATAGCAAATATGAATTTAAGATATAATTATCAAGATTTTTCTTTGCTTTGGACTGGAAAATATGTTGGTGAATTAAAAACTGATAATTTTGGCAATTTATTGCAAACGGACAGCAGAATTAAAAATGATTTAGGATCAGAATATTATTATGACAATACTTTAGATGCTTATTTTGTTATGGGATTAACAATAAATTATAAACTAAAAAATGTATTAGATAGTAAATCTGTTAATTTGCAATTATCAGTAAATAACTTAGCAAATAATCTTTATGCCGCAATGGGTACAGGCAGATTCTTTTTTGCAGCAGCAGAAAGAAGTATGTACTTAGGTATAGAATTAGAATTATAAAAAATATTTCTAAAAATATGATACTAAAATTTAGGTCAAGCATATCGCTTGACTTTTTTTTTGCACTAATTGAAATATTTTTACTATCTCTACCAAGAACTTTTAAAATCATTAACCATTTATAATTAACAATTTATCATTTTAGTTATAACGCAATATATATTTAATTATTATTTAAAAAAAATTATACTATCAATCTCTGAAAAAATTTTATACAAAAATCAAACACATAGACTTACTAAAAACAAAATATAAGACTCAAATTAATATTTAAACTGACTTTAGTGATTTATTTTCTAATAGTTTATGTTCTAATAAATTGTCATTTATCCAATTTCTTAGGTTATCCAAAATCACTTTTTCATCTGCTTTACTCATATCTGGGGTTAAAATAACTGGTCGTCCAACAATTACTTTGATATCACCACTTTTTAGCGTACTTGATTTTGATGGTAAATTTTCAAAAGCTCCAATAATAGTAATTGGAACTATTGGTTTACCTGACTTGATTGCAAGCATCATTGCACCTCTTTTGAATTCACCTAATTCACCAGTAGTAGAGCGTGTACCTTCAGGGAAAATTAAAACAGATTCACCTGTTTTTACTGCTTCGATCGCTTGTTTCAAGCTATCCATTGCATTTTTTACGTTATCTCTATCAATACAAATAAAAGGGGACCTCTTGAGTGCATAACCAAATATCGGTATTTTTTGCAACTCTTTTTTGTAAATTATTCGAATATCATTATTAAGTCCACCCAAAACTGCAGGTATATCTAATAAACTCGTATGATTTGAAATAAATACATAACTTCCGTTGGGATTAATATTTTCTAAACCAATAACAGTTAATTTAATATCTGCTGCTTTTAAAAGTCTTCTACTCCAAATTTTAGATTTGTAAAAGTAATAATTTATACCTTTACTTGGAATATTTAATAAAAATATTGTAGCATCTATTACAGTGATTATTATAATTTTTATCAGATTGAAATTCATAAATTTATTATTAAATTGTTATATTAGATTTATTATTTTTTTTGTGTTAAAAAGTTTTTTGTAAAATAATCAATCTATTTGTAATTTTTTTAACAATTATTACGTTATAGTATAATAATCATTACAAATTTCAAATAATATTAATAATTAATTGATATTATTTGTTATATTTTGATTTTTTTCATAATTTGTAAAAAATACTATTTACTATTCTTTAAATAATTTATTTTAAACATACTTTTAGGGTAAAACTTATGATTAAATCTTCTACAAAATTACTAAAAGCCCTGTTGCTTTTAGTTGTTGCTTTTTGGGCAACGATAGAAACGATGGCAGATTCGCCACGTAAAGTAGTTGTTGAACAATTTACATCAACAACATGTGGACCTTGTGCAACAGCTAATCCTGCATTCCATGATTGGATTGGAAATAATTTGGACTACGTAGTTCCATTTATTTACCACTTAAATTTTCCTGCACCAGGTGATCCAATGTACACACATAATCCTACAATGAATAGTTTCATGCAAAATTATTATGCTGTAAATGGTATTCCAGCTGCTTCTGTGAATGGAGCTGCTACTGTTCACCCTGCTACATTAGGTCAACAAGGATATTCTTCCATTACTTCACTTAAAGGAACAATTTCTAAAATAGATATGACTGTTGATGTATCATTAGTTGGAAATAGATATACTGCCACTATAACTGTAGCTTCTTCTGTTGCATTGAATAATCACCAATTAAGAGCAGTTGCAATCGAACATCCAATGAATTACACAAGTGCACCTGGTTCTAATGGTGAAACTTATTTCCCTTGGGTACCTAGATTAAATATGATTAATAGTGGTACTTTTTCAGAAGTAGTTTCATTAGCTGCTGGTCAATCAAAAACTTTTACTTATAATTTTGACAAAAATACTGCTTGGGCTGATGGTAAAATCTCTGTTTCTGCTTATGTGCAAAATTCACAAACTAAAGAAGTATTACAAGGTGAGACTTCTCAATTTAATGCAACTTTAAACTTAGCTGATAATTACTTAAAAGTAACTCCTAATGTTGCTAAGGAAGCTAATTTTACAGTTACTAATGATAAATCTTTTGAATTAGATGTTACTATGAGTATTAATTTAGCAAATTCTTACTTACCAGAAGGTTGGACAGCTACTATAGGTGGTTCTGCTACTGCAAAAATAGCTTCTAAACAATCAGTTTCTTCAAAAGTTCTTGTTACTCCGGCTGCTGGCGCAGGTTTAGCTATGGTTGCTATTGATGTAGCTTCTAAAAGTGGAAATAAAGTTGGTATGACTACAACTCAATATTTATATTTATTAAGTACAGATACTAAATTAGCATATTTTGCTTTAAGTGGAAATAATGCTCAACCTTTCTTACGTAGTATTCCTTCTATAACTAAACACTTTAAAGAATATGCAACAATACCTTTAGCTCCAGAATTTTTGAATGCTTACCCATTATCTGACTTCAAAACTATAATTGTTGCTGATGACTTCCCAACAAGGGGTTCATTACTAACTAATGCTGACTTTGCTACAGCTTTAGATAATGCAATTAGAGGTGGAACAAATGTTGTATTTACAGGCGTAGTTGATTTAACATTAGCATTTACAACTATCAATGGTTTTACTCCAAATCCAACTATGAAAACAATAATTAAAGATTATTTTGGTGCTGATTTTAGTAGTACTTTATCTATATCTCAAGTAGCAAATAATCAAATTCAATTATTTCCAACTACTATAACTGGCGTAAGTGGCGATCCTATTTCTGATAATATGAATTATATTATCAATCAATATAATGGTCAAACACATCCTTATTATACACAATGGATCGATATGATTAAACCTTCTGCTACTGATGTAACTCCTATACTTTATGTACAAGGTACTCAATTAGCTAAAGATAAAACTATCACTGGTATTAGAAGACAATATGGTAAATCAAGATTAGTTTATTTAAGTCATACTTTTGATTTAATTCAAGACATAAATAATAGAAATCAATTAATTACACAAGTTTTAAATTGGGTTAATCCTATTGTTGAAGGCGATAAACCTTCTATCTCTGTAGCAAGTTCTGTTGATTTTATGGATACAGAAGTAGGTAAATCTTCTACAAAATCTATTGAAATTAGCAATACTGGTAAAGCTCCATTAGTAATCAATAAAATGGCTTTAGCTTTTGATGATACTGGTGCAGATGGTTTCTTCACTTTTGATGTAAAATTACCATTAACAATTGCAGCTGGTGCAAAAGCGAATATCGATATTAATTTTAACCCAAAAATTGTAGAAGAATATACTGATGCGTTGGAAATTTATTCAAATGACGAAAATTCAGCTATTACATCTATTAATCTAAAAGGTGTTGGTTTAGCTGGTACAAGTGAAGAGCCAGTAATTTCAGTTTCAAGACAAGCTATTGCATTCGGTCAAGTTGGTGTAGGTACTTCTAAAACTGACTTTATTACAATTAGTAACACAGGTAAAGCAGACTTAGTAATTAATGAAATCTATATGAATAATTTAGATAATATTTTTACTATTGTTGAAACTCCTTCATTACCTTTAACTATCAAATCTGGTGAAAATTATGAATTGAATGTGAAATTTGAACCTACTGCTGGACAAACATATAATAACATATTAAATGTTAAATCGAATAGTGCAACTAACGCAAGCCAAACTATTTCTTTGAGTGGAACTGGCGATGCAACATCTGTTAGAGACGGTGTTGCTGGTGACGACCAAGTATTTACTTTTTCAGTTGGACCAAATCCATTTGAAGTTACTTCAGTTGTTAGCTATACTGTAGCTGCTTCTGTTGGTGCTCAAAATGTAACTATGAACTTAGTAGATGCAAAAGGTAATGCAGTTAGAAACTTTATCAATGGTAACGTTGAAATGGGTTCTTACACTTTAGATATTAATTCTGCTGGTTTAGCTTCTGGTGCATATATGTTAGTTGCTAACGTTGGAGGCTCTTCATATACTTTACCTGTAACAATTAAAAAATAATTTTAGATATAATTACATGTTAATTATTAGTTATTATTATTAAATTTAGAGGCATCTCATTAGAGGTGCCTCTTTTTTATTTAATACTATTTTATTTATAGGTTTGTATTTTTTAGTTTTATTTTAACTTTTTTGTTTTAGTTATCTTATTTAATTGTATATATATTTGTATTTTTTTTAGATTATTTTTATTAGATTATAATAATGGAGTTTTTGATGAGAAAAGTTTTATTTTCGGCTATTTTTTTCATTATATTTTTTACTTCTCACTTATTTATTTATGCTAATGGTTCATTTACACTCAAAAGCAAGGATTTGGGCGGTCAGGGGACTTTGGAACAGGTTTTTAATGGTTTTGGTTGTACTGGCGAAAATATCTCGCCAGAATTGAATTGGCAGAATATTCCCGAAGGAACAAAAAGTTTTGCAATCACAATGTACGACCCAGATGCACCTACAGGAAGCGGCTGGTGGCATTGGATTATGTTTGATATACCTGCAAATACCACCGTACTAAAAAAAGGTGCAGGCAATGTAGAAAAAAACTTAGCACCTAAAAATTCTATTCAAAGTATAACAGATTTTGGAAGCTTTGGATATGGTGGTCCTTGTCCGCCAAATGGTCATGGATTTCATAGATATATTATTACAATTCACGCTCTAAAAGTAGATAAATTAAATTTAGATAAAAATGCAAACCCTGCTGTTGTTGGATATAATTTGAATTTTAATACTATAGAAAAATCATCAATAATGTTTTATTACAAAAGAGATTAATATTCTTTAAATTGTTTTATTTGTTTAAATTCAATATTAAATCTAAATATTATTTGGAAATTATCTTGTCAGTTTGAATTAATAAACTTCTTTAAATCAAAAATACGAATGTGATTTTATTAAAATGTATATAAAAATGTAATACAAAGTTTAAAATTTTCATAGTTTTATAAAAAAAATAAGCAAAATAAGAAAAAAATATATGAAATAGAAAAAAATATATAGAAATAATGTAAAAATATTTTGTAAATCATTGAATTATTTATATTTTTACAATTGGTAATTTAAAAAAATAAATATTACTTTTTTTTTTTTACTTTCATTCAATTAATGTTAGGGAGAATTATATGAGTATGAACAAAGCCCAATTAATTTCTGCAGTTGCAGAAGC
>JBEICW010000022.1:0-15750 GCA_040383785.1 Ignavibacteria bacterium
ATATTATTAGTATAATTTTATAGACATTATATAATTTATGTAAAACTTTACAAAATTCTACCGATAATTGAATGCAATTAAAAGTTTATTAAAAGTAGCAAATAGATTTTTCTGTTTTTAAAATTTCATAATCAAAAAAATAGGCACGGTATTTGAGTTAATTATCATTATGAAAAGAAGAAATTTTATATCACAATTAGGCATTTTCGGAGGTATAGGTATTGCAGGTAATAATTTACTTGCAAAAGATATTATTACGCCTAATTCAAATCAAATTTCTTTAAATAATTCTTTAAATAACTTGGAATACCCTGACAAAGTACCTCAAAAAATATATCAACATAATGAAATAATTAAACCAAGGGCATTGAAAAGGGGAGATACAATTGCTATAACTGCTCCAGCAAGTCCTACTTCACTTGGTGAAATTGCCGCTACAGTTAAATTATTTAAAAATTTAGGATTTAATGTTGTTGTTGGTGATACAATTAAAAATCAAAACATAAATTTTAGATATTTATCCGATGATGACGAGAAAAGAGCTACAGAATTAATGAATTTTGTTATTGATGAAAATGTTAATGCAATTATTTGTGGTAGAGGCGGATATGGAGTAATGAGAACATTTCCATATTTGGATTTTACTAATTTTACAAAAAATCCAAAAATTATTGTTGGATTTAGTGATATTACAGCATTACTTTTGGCTATAAATAAAAAATCAAACTTAGTATGTTTTCACGGACCGGTTGCTACAACTAAATTTGATGCATTCACTTTTGCGAATTTTACTAAAATTTTATTTGATGAACAACAATTTACCAAAATAGAAACTTATTTATCTGAAATGACTTCCATCAATGAAGGAGTTGCATCTGGCGTTGTTACTGGGGGTAATTTAAAGCTAATTGTAAGCACATTAGGAACTCCATACGAAATTAATACAGATAATACGATTTTATTCATTGAAGAAATTAATGAACATCCTTATGAAATTGATAGAATGATAACACAATTGGTGTTATCTGAAAAATTAAATAATGTTAAAGGTATAGTATTTGGCAAATTTAATAATCCTCACAAAAGAATGCCTTTCCACCCATTTGCTCAGTTTACTATTGTTGAAATCATTGAACAGCTATTGAAACCATTTAATATCCCAATTGTTTATAATATACCATTTGGTCATACCGATATAATGCTAACTCTTCCTATTGGAATTAAAGTAGAACTAAATACAAAAAATAAAAGTTTAACATTTTTAGAACCTTCAGTAAGTATAATTTAAATTATTTTTTGTAAATATAACACAATTCTTAAAAACTTTTCCCAAATTTAAAGAAAATTAAAATTAAAATCTTAAATTGCATTAATTGTTATTTTAAATATAAAATTATATTTTTTCTGTTTTTGTAACAAAATCAAAAAAATATTGTTATTGTTATATGTAGCATTATTAAAAATGAAAATAAATTTTATTAAAGGTAAATTATGTATAAATTTAGATTAATTATAATATTATTCGCTCTATTTTTTAGCAATTTAGATTCGTTCAGTCAATCTTTAAATCTAACGGAAGTAAACACTACTAATTTCCCAAACGTTCAAATGGGTTTTACTGCACTTAATAGATTTGGAGACTCTGAAAAAGATTTAAAATTAAGTGAATTTAGAGTTACTGAAAATGGAATAGATGTTGGTGCATCACTTGAATTAGAATGTTTTGGAGGTGATGAACCTCAAGAATTAAATGTTATCTTAGTTTTAGACAAAAGTGGTTCTATGGACAAAGACCCTAATGACCCCAAAAGTATTAGATTATTTAATTGGGTAGATAAAGCAGTTGATATTTTTCTAAAAGAATTTACATTTTATAAGCGTTCACAAGTTGGTATAATAGCATTTGCAGGTGGTTCTGAAATAAGATGCCCTTTTACACAAAATATAGATGAGCTTAAAGATTCTTTATCAAGAGTAAAATTAGCTGGACCTACAAACTACAATGACCCTTTTATTGGAGAATATAATTCTGTTGTCTCAATGTATAATGCATTATCACCTGATTATAAAAGTCAAATGAAAACTGTTGTTATATTTTTAACTGACGGTCAACCAAGTGCTGCAACTCCAACTAAACAATTTGAAATAGTAAATGCAATGAAAAAAATTGCAGTTCAAGTATTCTCTATAACCTTATTAACAGAAATGAATGCTGGTTTAGATTTTATTTCTGAACAAACTGGCGGTAGAGCTACAAGAGTTGATACTGAACAAGATTTAATTAATATATATAAAATCATTGCGTCTGAAATTCAAAATAAAATATTTTGCATATTAAAATGGATTGCACCATATGGTTGCGACCCAAATAATTTGGAAAGAGATGTAAAAGTAACTTTTACTCGAGGTAATTCTAATATTTCAAATACAAAATCTTATACTGCACCTGCAAAGAGCTTAGCAAAAACAAAATTCTTAGATGATTTGGACTTCAATGCTGATATGGTTGCTTTTGGTAATCCTCAAGTTAATGCCTCCACAACAAGAATATTTAAAGTTTTTGCTGAAATTAGTGATATGAGTATAACAAATGTTAAGATAAACCCTTCAGGCCCATTTTTTAATATTTTAGGTATGACAGTCAATGGAATAGCTAAAACAGCACCATTTGTTTTGAAACAAGGTGATACTGCTTTTGTTGAAGTGCAATTTACACAAATAGATAAAATAGATTATAGACCAGCCAATGTAGTTTTTGAAGGAACCCCTTGTGAAAGAGTATTACCGATTTACGGTGGTGTTTCTGATGTGATACTTTTAACACCTAATATTGGCTATTTTAAAGATTGTAATAATATTGAGATACGATGGACAGGTATAGATAAAACAACTCCTGTTAATATTTATTATTCTACTAATGATGGAAATACTTGGGTTTTACTACAAAAAGATGCTACTGGTTTTTCTTATATCTGGGATAAATCAAAATTTCCTATGTTAGGAAATAAATATAGAATTAAATTAGAAGTATTACCTATTTCTTTTTATCAATTTGCTAAAAGATTTGGAAATGCAACAGAAAATTATGGTAGAACAATAGCATTATCAAATGATAGTTTGAGTGTTTATTTTACTGGTTATTATACTGGTAGTATTGTTTTTGATAACATACAGAAGACAAGTGCAGGTGCAGAAGACATTTATTTAGTTAAAACTGATAATGTTGGAAATGTACTTTGGGCTAAATTTGCTGGTGGTAGCAAAAGAGATACAGTGTATGGTGTGGCTGTTGATGAAGATGGTAATGCATATATCACTGGAACAATTAGAACAGGTGATGTAAAAAATGAATACGTACAGTTTGGAGGATCTAGTGCAACAATTTACCATGCAGACAAAGATGTTTTTTTTATAGCTAAATATGATAAAACTGGAGTAAATGCACCACAAGTTTATACTATGTCTTTTGAGGGTACTGCTTATGCTGGATTTCAAGCAAGAGGTGTGAATCTCAGAGTAACTGGTTCAGGAGCTGCTACTAGGATTAGAGTGATTGGTAATTACAGTGATAAACTTAATGCACCAGCAGTAGGAAAGAATGTGAAAATTGATTTGCCAACTTCACAAACTGAATTTGAAGCATTATTTAACAAAGATTTAGAATTAATTAATATTACACCAGGTGCTGTTAATAGAAATGCTTCTCCTAATTTTGCTACTGACTCTGCCTTTGACAAATCTAATGACTTAAAATATAGAATTGGCTCATTTACCGGTACTAGAAATTTTGCTCCATATAGTTTAACTTCTGTTGGTTTGAATGATATTTTCTTTACAAAATTTGGTAAAAATAAAGAAAGTATTGATATTTCATCTAATACATTTGGTATTGAAAAACCAACATTAAAATTTATTGTGCCAAACTATGATTTTGGATCTCAAAACTTTGGTCAAGCAAATAGTAGAAAATTCTTAGCAACATTAACTAATTTAACTAATTTACCAATAAAAGTAATTTCGAATATTATTGATACTGGTGATAAAAATGATTTTACTATAAATAATCTTCCAGATGAAATAGGTGCTTTAGATACAGTGGATGTAGAAATTGAATATAAACCTACTGGCGTTGGAAATAGAACTTCTAAATTATTTGTAACTGGCGAATGTGCTAATGTAATTGAGATTGAATTAAAAGGTATTGGTGTATGTAATACTGATGGTGTTAGTTTAGTTAAAATGGGTTCAACTAATTTAAATACTCCTAAAAATCAAATTACAAATAGTATATTTAAAAATCCTAATGATGGTTCTATACAAATTACTCCAACTATAATAAACGATGCTTCAACTGAATTTAGAATAGTAAATGTAAATGGAGTCGCGTATAATAATAATGCAATTACTGTAAATGGTTTTGATAGTGTTAGTATTGAATTAGAATTTAATCCTAAAAATTCTGGTTTGAGAACTGCACAAATTGATTATAAGGTTTCTAATGGTTGCGTAAATTTCTTTACTAATTTAGAAGGTTTGGGTGTTGATAATGAAGTTTTTGCTGAAACTTTATACTTTAGTAAAAAAAGAATAAATACGGTAAATGAAGCAACAATTATTCTAAAAAATTCAAGCTCATTAGCAAATAAAGTGACAAATTGCACATTAGAAGATAATGTCCATTTTAATATTAAATCTACTTTAACTTATCCAATTACAATAGATGCAAATGGAGAATATCCAATAATAATTGAATTCAAACCACTTGCCGAAGTAAATTATAAAACTAAATTAAATTATACTCTAGAAAATAGCACAGAAACTTTTAGTGGTGAAATTGAAGGTATAGGTACAAATCCACAATTAGTGCCAGAATTAATGTGTTTATCTACACCACCTTTAGAGAAAACATCTGTAGATATTAATTTAAGGTTAACTAATTCAAGTATTTTAGATGATACTAAAATTAAAGATATAACAATATCAAACTCAAATGATTATGTATTTAAATCTAATGGTGGAAAAGTTCTCAATGTAATAAATGATGTTCCATTTGGAACAACAAATAACTATATTGAAATACCTTTAATATTCACACCAAGTGGTGCTGGAAAACGTGACGTGCAGTTTATAATAAATGCTGATATTTCTACCGGTAATAATGTTGATGAGAAATATCCAGCATTCGTTGAAGTAGCAGAAACATTAAACTGCTCTGCAAGATCTTTAGGTGGAGAAATTCCAATTGATTTGGGTAATGTTTTATATTGTGATACAAAAGTTACTGATATTGATATTCCAACTAATGAGAACGTAGATAATTTAGTGATTGATACAAGTAATCCAATTTTATTTACTGGTGCTGATGCTTCTTTCTTTAGTCATAACATTGATAATACTTTTGCTCCGATCGCACCTGATGAAAAAAGACAATTTAAAATTACTTTCAAACCAGATGCAAATAGAACTTACAATGCAAGATTAGAGTTACCAAATAACTTAGGCACAAAAATTATTTATAATATAACTGCTACTGGAGTTGTTTTAGAATTGAGTTCTTCTAAAGAAAATAATGTTACTTTTTCACCAGGTGCAGACGCTTCAAAAATTTATTTCTCAGCAAAATTACCAAAGCTTTCAACCGGTCCTATAACTTCATTAAGAACAAGAGTATACTATGACAACAAAATGGTATATTTTGTAAAAGATAATGCTACAGATGAAATTAAAAAAGCAAATTCTACACTTACAAATTGGGTTTGGGATACTCCAAAAATTATTTCAGATGGTATTGTTGAAGTTGTTGGTAATGGAGTATTGGATTCGCCTATTGATACTGATTTGTATTCCTTAGAATATAAAATTTATTTAGGGGATAAACAAGAGTCAGATATTATGTTTGGTACACAAATTAATGATTGTATTGATGATGGATATCAAGGTACGAAAGTAAAATTAGGAAATGTTTGTTTTGTAAATGGTAGGTTATTAGACTTAAGTAATGTGAGATTTGCAACTTCGGATATATTACCAAATCCTGCAATTACGAATACTAAAATTAACTTAGGTATTGGATTTGATGTAGAAACTAAAGTAGAGATAATTAACTATTTAGGAGAAGTAGTTTCTATTCCAGTTAATCAATACTTAAAAAAAGGTATACATGAAATTGAATTACCTGTAGATAAATTAGCAAATGGTCTGTATATAATTAATGTTATTGCAGGTCCATATATAGAGAGTAAAACATTTATAATAAATAAATAAATTTTATCTTAAAATACAATATATTTAGTAAAAAAACATAAAAAAAAGATGGGCTTAAAACCCATCTTTTTTTATTTTAAATTAAAAAAAAATATAGAGATTATTTTGCGAATTGTAAATTTAAATCTAAAGTAAAATCATTATCAATTGCTTTATCACCTAAATTATCAAAAAAACTTCCAGAACCATATTTAATATCAAATTTAGTTCTATCAACAACTAATTTACCTTTTAAAGTTACCATATTATCTTTTATCATCACTTCTGGAGTAAACGAAACAGAATTAGTATTACCTTTAATAGTCAAATCACCAGTAACAGTATATTTACCAGCATTTTGTTTTACACTTTTTAATTTAAATGTTGAAGTTGTATTTTTTTCAGTAGAAAAGAAATCATCAGATTTTAAGTGACCAGTTAATTTTGCATTGGTAGCTTTGTCTTCCAAATCTTCAACTACGATTGAAGTCATATCTACATTTACATTACCAGCAGTTATTTTATTGTCTTCAATGGTAATTATACCATTTTTAGGATTGATTTTACCAAAGTGTTTTCCAACTACTTTTTTACCTTCCCATTTGATTGAACTTTTTTCAGCGTTCAAATTAAGTGTATTAGAAGCAAGTAAGCTTGAAGAAAAAGCGAAAAAAAGAATGAATGCTGATGTTAATATTTTATTTAACATTTAAGAACTCCTTTAATATATTTATGAAAAATTATAATACAACTAATAAACAGTAATATAGAAGTTTAGTATTCATTATTATTGTACATACAACAATATTTTTGATAAAATTGTTAAAAAATTGTTTATTTGTTTTATTTTGCATCTTCAAAATTTGTGAAATTAAAAAAAGAAATAAAAATGAGTAATCTATTTTCATCTATTAAGAAGATTCACTTTGTAGGTATTGGTGGAATTGGTATGAGTGGAATTGCTGAAATATTGGTAAATCAAGGTTTTAGTGTTTCTGGTTCTGATTTGAATATATCGGATAATACTAAATATTTAGAAAATTTAGGAGTTGAAGTTTTTTACGGACATAGGAAAGAAAATATTCAAGATTCAGAAGTAGTTGTTTATTCAAGTGCGGTAAAAATAAATGAAAATCCTGAAACATCGTTTGCTATTGAAAATAAGATACCTTTAATAAGAAGAGCAGAAATGCTTGCAGAAGTTTCAAGGTTAAAATATTGCTTAGCTGTTGCAGGTACCCACGGTAAAACAACTACTACATCAATGGTATCATTAGCTTTAATAAATGCAGGAATTGACCCTACTGTTGTTGTTGGAGGTAGATTAAGGGATTTTGGAGGAACAAATGCAAGGCTTGGGAAAGGGGACTGGACTATTGTCGAGGCTGATGAATATGATAGATCATTTTTACAACTTTTGCCAACTATTGCAATAATAAATAACATTGAAGCAGAACATTTGGATATTTATTCAGATTTTGATGATATTAAATCTACATTTTTAGAATTTGCTAATAAAGTTCCCTTTTATGGATTTATTGCATTGGGTTTAGACGATGGGGGAGTTAGAGAAATAATGGGCAAGCTTAATAAAAAAGTAAGAACATTTGGTTTTTCTAAACATTCCGATGTTAGACCCATAAATGTTGAATATGATAAATATGCAACAAATTGTGAGGTAATCATTGATAATGAAAACGTTGGCAAATTAAGTCTAAATGTACCAGGTATGCATAATCTTAAAAATGCTTTAGCTGCAATTACTGTAGCTAATGGGTTAGGTGTTAATTTTGAAATTATTGCTAAGTCACTCAAAGACTTCAAAGGAGTCTATAGAAGATTTGAGTTGAAAGGAAATTATATTAAAAATGATGGTCAAGAAATTAATGCATTAGTTTTTGATGATTACGCGCATCACCCATCGGAAGTAAAAGCAACTCTACAAGCGGCAAAAAATGGTTGGAACTCAAGAATTATTGGAGTTTTTCAACCACATACATTTACAAGAACTAAAGAACATTACAAAGAGTTTGCTCAATCATTTGATGATGCAGATATAATAATCATTACAGACGTTTATGGAGCTAGAGAAGAGCCTATTGAGGGTATAAATGGTAAATTGATTTCAGATGCTACAACTAAGTATGGTCATAAAAATGTAGTTTATATTCCATCTATTGAGGATGTAAAAATATATTTAGAAAATATTGTTAAAAATGATGATGTGATTTTGACAATGGGTGCAGGTAGTATTTGGAAACTTTCTGAATCATTAGTCAAATAGTGTTTAAAATTCATATTTTAAACACTATCAAATAAAATATATTAATATTAAAACTTAATCGTTTATAAAATTCTATATTAAGTCAAAATACAAAAAGGAAAATAAATGTTAAAAAAAATAGTCTTTTTAGTTGTTATTTTAAGTTTATTTAAAGAAAGTTCATTATTACAATCAAACCCAATTAACGAAACAGTAATTAAAATTGGGAAAGAAGAAGTTAGTTATGGAGATTTGCAAAGAGCATTTCAAAAAAATATGAATCGTAAAAATGATTTACTTTTTAACGTTGACAAAGATAGTTTGAAAAAATTTGTTGAGTTGTATGCAAATTATAAACTTAAAGTTGTTGATTCAAAAGATAAAGGATTTGACAAAGATGAAAGTGTTTTGAATGAATTTAATTCTCAAAGAAGGCTTTTAGCAGAAAGTTTCTTGTATGAGAAAAAAATATTAGAACCAAATATAGAAAATATACTTAAAAGAAGAGAAAGAGAATTAATGATGTCAATCATCATTATACCATTTGATAAAGGTGTGATTACTGAAAATAAATCTCCTATAAAGGAAAAAGCAACTGAAGCTCTTAATAAATTAAAAGCAGGTGCAAATTTTACTGATGTTTGTAATGAGTATAGTCCAGATGATGAGCTTAAAAAAACTGGCGGTTTTATTAAAAATTATATTACTTCTTGTGATAAAATTCAAAGACCAATTGAAAATGCTTTATATGACTTAAAAGTTGGTGAAATTTATCCTGAACTTATAGAGACAAGTTATGGTTATATGATTGTAAAGCTTGAAAAAAATGAACCTCGTAAATATGTTAAAGCAAGACATATATTAATTCAAAAAAACAATGAAGAAGATATAGATAGAATTAATAAAAAAGCCGATAGTTTACTTGCATTACTTAAAAAAGGTGCTGATTTCGATAAATTGGCTGAAATTAATTCTGATGATACACAATCTGCTGTATATGGTGGATACTTAGGTGATAAATACAGTAGAGCTACTGGTATGGTTGGTAATGGTAATAGATTAGTTGACGAGTTTGTTGATGCACTTTTTTTGCTCAAAGATGGAGAAATTTCTAATAAAGTTAACTCTGAATTTGGTATTCATATTATAAGAAGAGATTCTACTTTTGAAATAGAAAGAAATTTGGAATTAGACGATGTTACTAAAAAATATAAAAAATTATATTATGATGAAGATAAAGTAAATTATATTCAAAAATTAATGAAAGATTATGGTTTTGTAATTGATGAATTAAACTTGATTAAATTAATGAATGTTTTGGATACATCAAAAACAAATTTAGATGTTAGTTTTACCAAGCTAAAAGAAAATGATGTTAAAAACTTAATTATAGTTTCAAATTCAGTAAAAAAATGGTCTATTAACGATTTTGTTGAATTTAGTCTTAAAAATGAAAATAGATTACGTGGGACTGCAAATAATAAAATGGGTTTAATTCGTTCTATAAATAAAATGATTGAAGGTAATGTTTTAGAAATTGCTACAAAAAATTTAGAGAATGAATATACTGAATTTGCTAAATTAAGTAAAGATTTTTATGAAGGCATATTATTATTCAAAGTTGAAAATGAAAATGTTTGGGAAAAACTTAAATTTGATACTTTAATTGCTCAAACCTACTATGATAGTACTAAAACAAAGTACAAAACTGATTTATCTTATGATGTAAGTGAAATTTATATTTTAAATGATAGTTTGGCTAAAGATATTTATAAAAAAGCAATAAATAATGCAAATTTTGATGAATTAGCTGCTACTTATACTCAAAGACCTGGTTACAGAGAAAAAAATGGCAAATGGGGAATAATTTCATCACAAAGGTCGAAATTTTCAACTGTATTTAAAGGGCAAAATTTAAAAGTTGGAACAATCACTGAACCAATACAATTTGAAACAGGTTATATTGTAATAAAAATAAACGATGTAATTCAACCAAGACAAAAAACTTTTGAGGAAGCAATTAGCGATATGTCATCAGATGTTCAAAATATTGTTAGGCAAAACTTACTTGATAATTGGCTTTCTAAAATAAAAGAAAAGCATGAATTAATAATAGATTGGATTAAATTAGATAATGTAAATGGAAAATTATTAAAAGAAAATTCAGTCTTAAAAAATTCTAATAAATCAAATAAAAATAAAAAATAATTCATGAAAAATATTTCAATTAAAATCTTTCTATTTTTAATTTTTCTCACTTTTTCAAATTCTTTAAAAGCTCAATTAAGAAAAGGTAGTTCATTTGATAAAGTTGTGGCGTTGGTTGGTAAAGATTTAATTTTACAATCAGATATTGACCAAAATATGGCAATTTTATTGCAATCTAATCCAAAACTTAATTTTGAGGATAAAGAGCTTAGAACTAAAGTTTTAGATAATTTAATTAATGAAAAACTTATGGTTTTAAAAGCATATGAAGATTCTATAGAAGTTTCTGATGATGAAATAAACCAGAGATGGAATGAATTTTTGAGTGGAATGCTTAGGCAATATGGTTCTGAAAAAAGAGTAGAGGACGTAATTGGTAAACCAATAAATAGAGCAAAATATGAATATACCGACTTAATTAAACAAAGGTTATTAGTTGATAAAATATCTCAAGCTAAATTTTCAAATGTTGCAGTTAGTAGAAAAGAAGTTGAAGAATTTTATGAAACTTACAAAGATTCTGTAAAAAATGTTCCACCTAAAATATCTTTATTCCATATTGTAAAAAATGTAAAAGTAAGTAATGATTTGAAAACTCAAACTTACGAAAAATCGCTTAAAATTAGAGACTCTATTTTAAACGGAAGTGATTTTGGTGATTTTGCAAAAAGATATAGCAGCGACCCAGGTTCTGCTTCTGAGGGTGGTAATTTGGGTTGGTTTGATAAAGGTAAATTATTTCCAGAATTTGAAAAAGCAGCTATGTCTTTACAAAAAGGTGAAATATCTATGCCAATTGAAACTCCATTCGGTTACCATATAATTCAAACTTTAGATAAAAAAACTGATGCATTAAATACCAAGCATATTTTATTGAAAGTTGGTTTATCTGATGAAAATACAAATGAAATTATAAAAATATTAGAAGATATTAGTGGATCTTATAAAAAAGGTGAATCATTTGAAGAATTAGCTAAAAAGCATTCTGATGATAAAGACACAAAAGGTTTTGGAGGATATCTTGGCAAACTACAATTAGATGAAATGCCACCAAGTATTAAAGATGTTATTTCTGAATTACAATTAGGTGAAGTTAGTAAACCAATTCCTTATGGTGGTGACCCATTAAAACCTTCTTACCATATAATTTTAAAAAAGGAATTTATTCCAGAACATAAAATGAATATTATTGATGATTATAAAAGTATTGAACAGTTAACAATTTTATCTAAACGCCAAAAATTAATGTCTGATTGGTTTATTCAGTTACGTAAAGAATTGTATTGGGAATTAAGATAATGGGTATTTAATAGAAAATTAAAGTCTTTTAACTAATTAATATAATAAATAGTTAAATTTGTGATAATGGCATAAACTTTGACTAAATTAAGAAATGAAAAAAATATATTACATATTATTAATTGTGTTAATTTCTTGTGGCGGTGATGAGGTATATGTAGATTATTTATATCCAAGAAAAGCCATTTCTGAGTATCAAGTTTTTTCGTCAAAAGAAGAAATTTCAACAATACCCGGTGCAGTAATTATATCAAGTTTAGAATCGCCAAAAATATTAAATGATACTACTAATCTTGATATTAATGAAATTGGCAAAGATAGATTTTATGTTAAATTTAATGCTACTAATAAATTCTCTTACCGATTAGAACCCAACCAATTTATAAAATTTAGAATAATAAATAGAGATAATAATTCTGTTTTATTTGAATTAAACCCACAAAATCTTAACATTGATGATTTTAATATCAATGCAGGAAATTATATATATGAAATTGAAATAATTGAAAGTGAAATAAATGAAAAATTTACTCAAACTCCTATTTTTATTCAACCAGATTTAATTAAAATTAGACAAAAAGGTTTAGATGAAAATTCTAAATTTAGTGATTATAAGAATATTGACTTATATACTTATATTTCATTTAGCGGTTGTAGTGAATGTAATTTGACAAATGTAAATATGTCTTACATGAAGCTAAATAACTTCAATAGTACCCCTATAAACCTTTCTAAAGCTAATTTAAAAAATGCAATTGGATTTAAAGCGAACTTATCTAATTTTATTTTTGATGAAGCTAATTTAAATACCGTTAAATTTGATTCTTGTATAATTATTAATTCAACTTTTAATAATATCAAAGATGCGAATTATTCAAACTTTGAGTATTCTATATTAAAGAATTCAAAAATCTTAAACACTTCTGCTACTTATGTTAAATTTAATTATTGTAATTTCCAACAGTCTGATTTACAAAATTCAATTTTCTCAAATTCTGAATTTAGAGCATCAGAATTTCCAAATGTAAATGCTTCTAATTCGGATTTTACAGAATGTATTTTTAGGGGCGCATCATTATTTCATACTGATTTTACCAATTCATCACTTTATAACGCTGATATTAGTTATTCAGATGCAAGAGGCTCAATTTTCTGTAATTCTATAATGACATTTTTAAAGAAAAATAGTGTACTAACTGATTCTCTTACTCAATGCTTAAATAATTAATTTATTTGATTTTAAATTTACAACTTTTATTCTATGTTTGATTTATTTAAAAATACTATAAATTATGTTTTAAGCCCAAGTGTTTGTATTGTTTGTGATAAATTAATTGAGTTTTATAGCATAAATGAATTCAAAACTAATAATATTAATTTAACAAATATTTCGCAACATTTATGTAAAGGCTGTTATTATAATATTCCTTTAATTTCTAATCATTATGAAACTAAAACCACAATTTTAAAAAATATAAAAGTTGATGAATTATATGTAGATAACTTTTATTCGTTAATAGATAATAAATTAGATGATAGATATATCCAATTAATATATGAACTGAAATATCATAAAAGGCAAATTGTTTCACAAACTATTGGAAAACTTATCACACAAATGTTATTTAATAGCATAAATCAAGATATAATTAATACTTATAAATATTTAATACCTGTACCTTTGCATTATGCCAGATTAAGAGAAAGAGGCTTTAATCAGTCTTTACTAATTGCTGAAGAAATCTCAAAAAATACAAAAATTCCAATCAATTTAATAATTAACAGAAATAAGAATAATCAAACTCAAACCAAATTGTCAAAAGTTGAACGGAAAATAAATATTAGTGATATATTCAAAGTTAATAGAAATGATAAAATCAATTTTGACAAAATTAGTCTAACAAATGAATTAGATAGAGTTTTAATTATTGATGATGTATTAACTACTGGTGCTACAGTAAATTCAATTGCAAAAGAACTATCGAATTTAGGATTTAAAAATATTGACGTTGCAACATTATTAAAAGCTTAAAAAATAATTGTAATTTAAAATAAAATATTGTAATTTGCTTTTTTAAAACTAAATAATATTACAATTTAAGATAAAAAAATGAGAATACTAACAGAAAATACTCAAGCTATTTTAGTTGATGTACAAGAAAAATTATTTCACCACATCTATGATTTTCAGAACTTAGAAACCAACATAAATAAATTGCTTCAAGGATTGATGAACTTAGACATTCCTTTTTTGATTTCTGAACAATACACAAAAGGTTTGGGGCATACAATTTTGAGTTTAAGAGAGACTATAGATTCACTTTACCAACCTTTAGAAAAAATGGAATTTTCTTGCGCAGATAATTTAACTATGTTAAATAAAATAAATGAAATTGGAAGGAAAAACATTTTACTTTTTGGAATAGAAACTCACGTTTGTATTTTGCAAACTGCAATAGATTTGAAAGAAAAGGGATACATACCAATTGTGATTGAAGATTGTGTTTCATCAAGAAATATTAACGATAAAAAAATAGCAATTGAAAGACTTAAAAGCGAAGGTGTTATCATTTCTACAATGGAGTCGATTTTATTTGAATTATGCAGAGTTTCTGGTACAGATAGATTTAAATCAATTTCTAAATTAGTAAAATAATTAAAGTCGTAAGAAAGATAATATCAACAATTTGTAAAATACTTTTAAAATTAATATGATTGAAAATTGCAATAATACTTTGTAATTTTCAATCATATTTTTGTTTATTTTAAAATTAAAATTTCACTCCAATCAGAATATCCATAGTCATTTTTAGCTCTGATTTTAAATTGTTTGACATCATCAATAAATAAATATTTAAAGAAAGTATTTTCTCCACAATATATTTCTTCCCATTCTCTGCCTTCCTGATCTACTCTTTTTGCTAATTGATATAATTTTGTATAGTTAGATTTGTTCCAAACAAAAGTTTTGTCTTGCTTTTCATATTTCAAAAATTCAACTTTATCGGCGGATTTACCAGCTATATAATTTTTGAGAGGTACAAAACCAATATCATACAATCTAGGATCTTTTTTTCCCCAAAATGCTACTATCCAATTATAAATTGTACGAAGTTTAACATTATCATTCTCAAAATGTGTGTTAAGTTCTAAAGTTAAATTAACAGCATTAAATCTTTCATTAATAACCAGATTTAGTTTTTTTTCTGCATCATCTAACAAATATTTCAAATTTTCTATCATTAAATTAGGCAAAGGGTCTTCAATCCCATTAGATACTATTAAATGATAATTCTCAATAAGTTGAATGGCTTTTTTGATTCTTTCATCTTTTCTAAAAGGTATTGGACCTTCCAAACCTAAATTTGCAATTAAATCTGATTGATTGTAAGCCAACTTTGCTAATAAAAGTTCTTTAATAATTACATAACGTTCATAAAGAACATTATCTGCTTTTTGACTTAACACAGAAATTGAATTTTTTTCGTCTAAATCTATGTTTTTAGTATTCAATAAATTTTCAAATAATTTCCAAGCATTTTGTGCCCATTCTAAACTTTCTTGACTCAGAGAAACTTCTGAAGCATACTTTTCTATATTATCAGCTAAAATTTTCATTCTTGATAATCTTTCTAATCGAGTATCCATTGAAAAGCTATTATTGGTTACAATATAATTATAATTAAATGACATTTATTTATGATATTATTGTGAGTTTTTAATATATTTATTAAATA
>JBEICW010000023.1:0-15662 GCA_040383785.1 Ignavibacteria bacterium
ATGGGGCGCGACTATTGGTGGCATGAATTAATGGCATTGCCAATTGCCTCAAATAAATGCGAAGTAGAAGAAACAGATGCAGAAGACCAATTATTTTTACTTTATACATCTGGAACTACTGGCAAACCAAAGGCGATTTTGCACACTCACGGTGGATATATGGTTGGGACTTATACAACATTCAAATACGTTTTTGATATTAAAGACGAAGACCGATATTGGTGTGCAGCTGACCCAGGGTGGGTTACTGGGCATAGTTATATTGTTTATGGACCATTATTGAATGGTGCTACATCAATTATGTATGAGGGTGCACCGAATTTTCCATATCCTAACCGTTGGTGGTCTATAGCTGAGAAATATGGTGTTACTATTTTATACACATCTCCTACTGCGATACGTGGATTAATGAGATTTGGCGATGCGTGGGTGAAACGCCACGATTTGAGTAGTTTGCGTTTATTGGGTTCAGTTGGTGAGCCGATAAATCCAGAAGCGTGGAAATGGTTTTATAATGTAGTGGGAAATGGAAACTGCCCAATTATGGATACTTGGTGGCAGACCGAAACGGGTATGTTTATGATTACGCCGATGCCGACTGTACCACTAAAACCAGGTTCTGGTACTCGCCCATTCCCTGGAATTGTGATGGATATTTACAATGAAGAAGGCAAACCTGTTGGGGTAAATGAAGAAGGGCTTTTGGTAATCAAAACTCCTTGGCCCGCAATGATGAGAACAATTTTGGGTGATGACCAACGCTATATAGACCAATATTGGAGTAAATTCCCAGGTGTATATTTCACTGGCGATAGTGCCAGAAGAGACGAAGATGGCTACATTTGGGTAATTGGCAGAGTAGATGACGTAATCAAAGTTTCGGGTTATAGATTGGGTACAGCCGAGATAGAAAGTGCGTTGGTTTCGCATCCATCGGTGGCTGAAGCGGCTGCAATTGGATTGCCACACGAACTAAAAGGAAACGCAATTCACGCTTATGTTATTTTGCGTCAGGGTGCAGTTGCAAGTGAGGAATTAAAAAATAGTTTATCTGAACATGTTAGACATGAATTAGGACCAATAGCCAAACCAGAAGTAATCAACTTTGTGGAAAGTCTGCCCAAAACCCGTAGTGGTAAAATTATGCGAAGAGTACTAAAAGCAGTTGCATTAGGACAAGACCCCGGCAATTTATCTACATTGGAAGAGTAGATTTCATATTAGAACAGGCACCCTTGCCTGTTCTTTTTTTTGATATGGTAGGACAAGCGTCTCGCTTGATACAGGAACCCCTATCTAAATCTTTCCCCAAAGAGTAGGGAAAGACTTTAAGATAAGAAAAAAACAGTCAAAAATCGTGAAATATCGTGAAGTTCTTTGTGTGAACTGCAGTGAAAAAATGGCAAAAAGAGTGCAAATAGTGCAAAATCCTAAAAACCAAAGATGATTTTACCTAAGGTCATTGTGAATATTGTAACTACTATAATTCCTATTATGTTAACTATAAAACCGGCAGTAGCCATTTGGCGAATATTTACAATTCCAACGCTAAAAACAATACTATTTGGTGGAGTTCCAACTGGTAACATAAATGCAAATGATGCTGAAATTGTGGCTGGTAACATTAATATTAATGGATTAATATCAGTTGCAATTGCTATTCCGGCTAATATTGGTAAAACAGTATTTGTAGTTGCAGTATTAGAAGTAAGTTCAGTTAAAAAAGTTAAAAGAGTTGAAACTATAATTACAATACCAATAACTCCATAACTACTTATTCCAGTTAAATTTTCTCCTAATATTTTGGAAAATCCAGTTACTTGAAAACCTTGTGCTAAGGCAAATCCACCGCCTAAAAGTACTAATATATCCCAAGGAACTGTGTTCAGTGCATCAGCAGATAGTAGATGTTTTTTCGTACCAACACTTTTGGTAACTTTCTCGATATTCTTACCAAAAAATGGAATAGAAGGAGTAACAAATAATAATAAAGCTATAAATACTGCAATTAAGCCATCATCTATAAATTTTGCAAATTCAAACAAATTAGACCACCCATAAACAACAAAACTACCTAATTCTATATCAGCTCTAAAAATCCAAAGAAATGCTGCTAATATTGTAACTGCAAATACTAATTTTTCTTGATAAGATGTTTTCCCTAATTCTTTTAGTTCTGTTTTGATTACTTCTCTATCAAGTTTTAAATTTTTGTCAACTTTATGTAGTATTTTAGTTAATAATAACCAAATTAAAAAAAGCATTACTATTGTAATTGGTAAAGCATAAAACATCCATTTTGTAAAAGTAATTTCTGGTGCATCAGGGAAACTTTGCTCATATATTCTTTTGAATGCAAGATTAGGAGCAGTTCCGATTATAGTAGCAATACCGCCTATAGATGCAGAATATGCAATTCCTAACATCAAAGAAACTGTCATTTTATCAGCATTTTTTTTATCAAAATTTTGTTCAATTTTTTTTATAACTGATAATCCAATGGGCATCATCATTATTGCAGTTGCTGCATTAGAGATAAACATTGATAAAAATGTTGTAGCTGTCATAATACCAAAAATTAACATATCGGGTGTTTTGCCAATTTTATCAGTAATAATCAATGAAATACGTTTATGTAGTTGCCAATTTTCAATTGCAGATGCTAATAAAAATCCGCCTAAAAATAAAAATATTGTACTATTAAAGTAATATGAAGCTACATTATCTGCTTTCATAATTCCAAATATAGGAAATAAAATAAATGGTAATAATGAAGTAACTGAAAGAGGAATAACTTCAAATATCCAAAATGAAACTATCAGAAATACTATAGCTAATAAATTTGATGCTGGTAAATTATCAGGGAAAAAGGAAAAGATATTAAAGTATAAAAAACCAATTAACCCTATTATTAATCCAAATTTTTGAAGTTTGTTCATAGTTTTTTGTAGTTAAATTTTGAATTTTCTCTGAAAAAAAGTATTTTTCATTTTAATCATTTTGAGATTTACAATATAAATAAAATAATAAATCAAACACAATTTTTACAAAAAATAAAAATAAGGAATAAATATTTGAAAAGTATATGAAAAGATTATATTTATTAAATTACAATTAAGTAATTTTGTTGTAATAATTATGGAAAAGTTGTTAATTGTTTTTTAAGATTGTGATTAGTTTGTGAAATAAAGTTTAAAAATTTTAATTTAGAGTTTTATAATGAATAAAAATAGTAAGTTTGTAATATCTGGAGCAGGCTTAGCAGGTAGTTTGATGGCAGTTATGTTAGCCAAACAAGGATTTGAGGTAGAATTATTCGAAAAGCGTGAAGATATGAGAAAAGTCTCTATGTCTGCAGGCCGTTCTATCAATCTTGCATTGTCTATTAGAGGCATTAGAGCTTTGGAATCGGTGGGTATTGCAACTGATGTATTAAAAGAGGCAATTCCAATGTTTGGTAGGTATATTCATTTACCCAAAGGTAATCATAATTTTCAAAGTTACTCAGGCAAAGCCGGTAAATTTATTAATTCTGTATCTCGTGGTGGATTGAATATTAATTTATTAGATGAAGCAGATAAATTGCCAAATTTAAAGATTTACTTTTCTCAGAGTTGTGATAATGTTGATTTCAAAAATAAAGTAATAATATTCAAATCTACTAATGGTGGTGAAAGCATAACTACTAATTATGACTACTTGGTTGGAGCTGATGGCTTTTATTCTGGTGTGCGTAGAAATTTATCAGATAATTTAAGAAGGTTTGATTATTCTCAAACTTATTTGGAACATGGTTACAAAGAGTTAATGATTCACCCAAATGAAGACGGTAGTTTTCAATTAGAAAAGAATGCATTACATATTTGGCCAAGAGGTCAGTTTATGATGATAGGCTTACCAAATTCAGATGGTTCATTTACTTGTACTCTATTTATGCCTTTTGGTGGTAAGAATGGCTTTGATGATTTGGATACTAAAGAAAAAGTTGAAAACTTCTTTGCTACTACCTTCAAAGATGCTTATGATATTATGCCAACATTAGTTGAAGATTATTTTACCAATCCAACAAGCCCACTTGGTACAATTAGATGCGCACCTTGGAATTATGAAGACTCGGTTGTTTTAATTGGTGATGCAGCTCATGCTATAGTACCATTTTATGGTCAAGGAATGAACGCTTCATTTGAAGATTGTAGAATATTAAATGAATTAATTGAAGATAGATTAAATGGTGGCAAAAACTACCCAATAGATGGAAATTTATTTGAGGAATTTTTTAAATTACGAAAACCAAATGGAGATGGTGTAGCTAATTTAGCATTAGAAAATTATATAGAAATGCGTGCAGGAGTAATTGACCCAAATTTTGTGAAAAAACGTCAATTAGAATTAAAAATGGAAGAGAAATATTCGGATTTTGATTCTAAATATTCATTAGTTACTTTTAGAGATGATGTAGAATACCAAACTGCAAAACACCAAGGAGCAAAATTAGATAATTATTTATTAGATATTTGCAAAGTTGTAGAAGATATTGATGCTATAGATATGGATTCAGTATATGAAAATGTTAAAGATAATATCTATACAGACTTTAATTTTCAATAATTTTTTATTTTTTGTATTTAATCTTTAAGTTTAATGCAACTTTTATTTTATAATTGCGTTAAATGTATTATTGAGGGCAAAATTTAATATTTACTAAAAAGAATTAAAATTTAATATGAAAATTAATAAAAAAATATCTCTTGTTTTGTTTTTACTTGTTTTTTTAAACTTGAATAATATCATTGGTAATGAAAGTTTAGATTATAGTAAAAGTAATCTTAGATATATTAAAAATGAAGCATTTGGTTTTGGTGAAAAATTAGATTACAAAATTGGATATAAATATATAACTGCTGGATATGGTTCTTTTGAGATTGGAAAAGAGCCATTAATTAAGATGGGTAGAAAATGTTATGATGTCCAATTTAATGTGAAATCATTAAAAAGTTTGGAGTGGATTTATAGGGTAAAAGATAAATATAGTACAGCTTTAGATATCAATAGTATAATACCATGGGAATTTGAGCAGCACATTAGAGAAGGTAATTTTAAGCGTGATTTTAAGGCAAGTTTTGACCAAGTGCAAAATACTGCTATTGTTGGCAAAGAATCTTATAAAGTACCTGAAAATGTTCACGACATTGTTTCTGCATTTTATTATATTAGAACGATGGATTTAAAAAATGTGAAAAAAGATTCTATAATTATGCTTAAAAACTTCTTCAAAGACACTACTCACAATCTTGGCGTTAAGATTTTGGGTAGAGAAAAAGTAAAAGTAGAAGCTGGAACATTCAAAACAATTGTAATTGAACCTTTGGTAGTCGAAGGTGGACTTTTTAAAAGTGATGGACGTTTAATAATTTGGCTGACTGATGATGAAAGAAAAATTCCAGTAAAAGTTGGAACTAAAATTGTGATTGGTTTTGTTGGTGCTGAATTAAGTGGATATAGTGGATTGCGCGGAAATATTGATGCAAAAATTAATGAGTAGTTGCTAAACATATACTAAAATTATAAATTTACTTGAAATAAATTATATTATAAAAACAAATGGCAATGAAAAAGTCATTGCCATTTTAGTAAAAATATATTTTTAGAATAAATAGAAAATATTGAATAAAATTAATATTTTAAACTTTTAGTTTTAATAAGTGTTTGATTGAACTTTGCAGATTGATTTTTTTTGTATTTAACTTAATAACAACATTGATTTTCTTATAAGATTTATAAAACTCATTTTTAATGTTTTTAATTCCCTTCCAATTAGTTAAATCAACGACTCTTGTAATTAGTCTATCCCAAGCGTCTAGGAATTTTTAGTATAATGTTTTAATTTCTCTTCAGACCTTGATAGTACAAATAATATGTTACTAAATTTAAGTGAAGCCGAAACAATTACTGCACCTTTATCAGCAGTACCACCAGCCACTTTACTTTTTTTATAAGGTTTTTTATTAGTCTATTACAAAATATCCTAATTAACAAAGTATTTTGTTTAGATTAAGAAAATATTTAGTTTTTGAGAAAATAATTAAATTACAACCATGAGATTACTTATAAATTTTAACCATAATTCCTCTGTTTAATGTTCTTCCATAAGGATTTTCGTTACTAAAATAAAAGTCATCAAAGTTGATTATTTGTATATTATTACTAATTTTTTGTAAGTCTTTAGTTGTTGAATTTTTGTTATCTTTTTTAAGATATTTTTCAATATTTTTTTGAATCAAATTTTGACCTTTTATTGCTCTATTTTTAGATAAACTTGCATTTCTTTCGACTGAGCCAATTTGGTCATTCATACCTGTGATTTCAACTTTTTTATCATTTATAAGTGCTGCAGTTGCTAAATCTAATACATTTTGGTTTAATACACTAATATCATCAGAATCAAAATTTGATAATGCTAACAAATATTCATTAAATTTTTCATTAGTGTTATTGTTAGTATTTTCGTTTATAGTTTTATTAGTTTCAATTTCTTTTTTGATAAAAATGGTTTTTTTGAGATTAAATTTCGCATTGTTATTGTTTTCAATTTTCAAATCATTGTATTCTTTTTTGTAATCAAAATCTGTTGTATAAGAATTTAAAATTGGCAAATTGATTATTTCATCAGCATCAAAATCATACAATTCTAAAATTGAATTTGAAGTTTTGGATTGATTAGCAGTTTTTTTAGAACTTATGTCCTTATTATTTATTTTAGAATTTAAATTATATTCAAATTCATTAATATCAAAATTCTCAATATCTGTATCAGCAGTAATTTTGTTTGTAATTTTTAATTCTGGAGTTAATATTACTTTGTTATTAACCATTTCGTAATTTACAAAATCAATATTACCAAATAAAATTTCAATTTTGTTATTTTCTTCTTTTAGTTCATTATTTTTGAATTTACTTGAATTAAATTCTTTAATTTCTATATTATATTGAAGTTCAGATTTTGCTAATTTATTTAATTCCGATTTAATATTTTTAATTCTATTTTCTATTAGTTCTTTGTCTTGGTCGTTATTTTTATAAGCAATTAATTTTAAAATAGTAGTCTTGTTTTTTGATGAATTAGAATTATTCAAGTCAGCGATTTGTATAAGAATATTTTCATAAGTATTAATTGATGTGCCTTTGCTTGTTTCTACACTTTTTATTGGCTCTTCAGCATCAGATTTATAATAGATAATTGGTTTTAAAGAGTAATTAGTAATGTTTAAATTTTCTACTATTTTTACAAAAATAGTATCACCTGCATTGATAGTTTGTTCGATTATTTTATCATTAGAATTTAATGAGTAGCTTTGAGTTAAATTTGCATTTAGCATGTAAGATTTAGGAATTATTACAACTTCTGGCTCTTTTGTAGGAACAATAACTGGCTTTGGCTCTTCTTTCACTTCAATCACTTCTGGTTGAGTTAGATTGTAACTCAAATTAAGCCCTAAAAAGCCGTTAAATGCTTTCCAATTCAAATCACTATACAAGTTAGTTAGACCAAGATTAAAATCTAACTGAGTGCCTAATTTTAGGTTTTCTGTTTTATGAAAATAATATATCCCACCGAAGTTAATCCCTACAAATGGACTTGGTGAATTTTCAATTTTACCGCTATATTCGTCAATTATTCTTTTGTTATTTTCAAATGTAAAATCAGTAGGGGAGAGAGCTTCTTCATATTGCTCAAATTCACCAACAACAGCCGTTCCGAGATTTAATCCAAATTTGAAATCCAAATCATCAAGTAAAAAATCTTTTAGTAAAACTCCACCTTGTAATTGAGCTAAATATAAAGTTGGGTTTAAAATATGTTGAGTAATTACATTTTTATATTCATTTTCATACAATTTATAACCCGCTAATCTCTCTTCTTTGTAATTTGCAGATAAATCACTAATTCCTAAACCAACATAGTATGAATAATCATAACCAATTAATTGATTTAATTGTTCAAACTCTAATCCTACATTTGCTTGAAAACCAAATCCACTTCCAGATTCAAAAGCATTACAGCAGTTCCTAACTCCTTTCAATTCTTTAAAATCAGAATTATAAAAATTGCTATTAAGTCCTAAATTACTATAAAGTAAAGTTCTCTTTTGGGTAGAATTTTCCAAATTATATATTTCATTACTTTCAGCTTGCGAAAATAAATTTAGATTTGTAAATAAAATTACAAATGCAATGAACTTAATAAGAGTTTGATTTTTAGAATTAAATATCATTATTTTTTAGAATTGATTTATTTATAAATTTATATAGAATTGCAAAATATTATAGTAATTGTGAACTATTCAGATTTAATGATTTTAATTGGATAAAATACATTCTGACCTTCGATTATTATATTATAAGAGCCATAGTCATAATTTTGTAAATTTACCTCAATTATATTATTACCAATAATTAGATTTGAACTAATTTTCTCAATAAAAATACCAGTTGAAGAATATATATTAAAAGATAAAATTTGCTCTTGTTTAGAATCAATTTCAATATTGATTTTGTCGTAAGTTGGGTTGGGGTAATAATTAATTTCATTAATTGCCAAATCTAATAATCTTCTATCTCCACAAATGTTAATCACTTTAAAATTACCAGGTCTATAAGTTTCGTCAACACTTTTTCCAAAGTAATCAAATGAACTTATTTGAATATTTGTAGAATCTTCATCAGAAAGTCCAGGTTTACCCCAGATTTTCATAAGTTCACCATCTAATTCAAAATCACCTTCGGCACTAACTGTAAATTCGCGTCTATCGCCATTTAGAACTGGATTGCGAGTTAAAGTTAAATTGTTATATTTACTTTCTATTCTTCCAGGGAAAAATACTTGATAATCTAAGTTTAATGTAGCACTATATTTTCTATTACCTTTATAAGGATAGTTTTCAGTATTTTTCATTGTTAATAATAAATATCCATCAGTACTAGGTTCGGCAGTAGTATTACCAATTGTAATTAACGAAGTACCAATATAATTTACAATTCTGATGTTATTTTGTACCAAACAAGGATTGGCATTGATAAATAAATTTGCTTCAATGAATGGAGTGCCGTCCCAAGTTACTTCAATATCAGCTGATGTATTTGGTTTAATTTCTACATTTTTGGAGCTTGTAATTGTGAAAGCAGCAGAGCCAGTTATTATATAGTCGTCAATAAAAACGGACTGCAAACTAAGATTCTTGATAGTTATAATTCTTTTGGTATCTTCGGATACAAATGGTAGAATTTTATGACTTAAATCTATATAAGTACCAATACCTTTTACATTAATTTCATTTTCAAAGTAATATTTAGTTTGATTATTATGGAATGTTTTAAATTTAACTTTAAAATCACCCAAAGTATCAATTCTATATTTAAATACTATTTTCAGTTTGCCATTAGCATTTAGAGTTGTATCTACAATTGGATAAACTGCTGTAAAATTAATATTTGGAACAACTTCAAATTCAAAACCTGAGATTTTTAAAGTTTCATTATCTTGATTTTCAAATAAATCCATTTCTAAAAAATGTTCTACGCCAATACACTTTTCAGTAATATTAATAGGTTTTTCAGCAAATGAAATTGTTCTATTAATACCATAACCAGTTAAAGGAATTTTAATTTCATTTGTACAAGAAATTAAAACAAGTGTATCGATTACCACACCAGTATCTTGAGGTGTGAAAAATAAACTAATATCTTTACAATTACCAATTGCAAGAGTGTCAGGTATTAAATTATTAGTTAATTTAAAATGTTTACCCTCGACAAGTCTAACTTCATCAAACACAAAGTCAGTTTCGCCTTCATTACATAATACATTTGCAACAATTTTTTCTTTTTCTGTGAAAATTAATTCAGAACCAAAGTCAGCAGTAATTTTGGTATGCTTTGGTATTTGTATAGATAATAAACTATCGCTAAGGTCAATAATTGGGAAATTTACTGTTCTATAAGATACAGTTACACCACCAGACCCACCATCTGTAGTAGCTGCAAAAGCATTACCTTGAGGCGAAAATTTTAAATTAGTTAATCTACTCGGACCAACTTCTAATTCATCATCAGTTTTTTTCACTAAGTCGTGCATTAATATCTGTGGTTCATAACCGGCATAACCGTACAAAGCTAAATTGGACTCTGGTGAAAAATCCATACCTATCGTTTGGGTAATAGTTTCTTTTTTGATATTAATAATTTCATTAGTTTTAGCATCTAAAATTATAGTTTGATTCAAATCTTTAAATAACGACTCATCGTCATATTCAAAAGATAAAGACATATATTTTCCATTTGGAGAAATAACACAATCTTTGATAATCGGTACGTCTGGAATATTAATACTTCTAACCAAATTAAGTTTGCCATTATTAAAATCTGATTTTTTATATACATTAATATCACCATCTAAAAATGTAATAATCAACTCATCATCATTATCATTTACCGTAATTGTAGTTACAGGGATAGGGAAGGAGAAAGTCTCTAATATTTCTCCATCTAATATAGAAGCAACACATAAAAGATTTGATAATTCAGGAAGTAAATAAATTAATTCAGAATTTGGGTTTTTAATAATCTTTTTTGCATAATATCGATTAAAAGCAAACTTTTTGTAAGGTGTAGCATCGGTAGAATTAAAAATAGCTATTGTATCTTGCGATCTAATACCTAATGAACTTTCAGTATGATAAAGTAACATAAAATTATAATCATTATAATTAGTATACTTGATATCACTTATTGATAAGGTAGATGGATTAATACCCAAAGTATATGATTTATTAAGAATAGGATTGGAGCTCGTTAGATTCCATTCTTGAATTGTATTTGCTCGAGGATATGCTAAAAATCTACCATCATTTTTAAAGTCAATATTGTAAATTGGAGTTTCGTTTTCCATTTTGTAAGGTATAGATTCTTCGTATTTTTGGCTAACTCTAAATAAAACATTATCACCTTTCAAATTAGGTACCTTGTATTTTAATACTGAATCTGTGGTACTGCCAGCATTAAACCATCTACCACCTTTATCAAAACTAATTTCAACAAAATTCATTCTACCAAGTGTATGACCAGTCCATTTGATTTCAATTTCTTGGCAGGGAGCAAGTACTTCGCCACCATTTGGATATAATAACTTAAATTTTGATTGGTAATTCATGTTATATGAATTGCCAAATAATTTTACATATCTTTTTGCACCATTATTATAGTGGAAAGTCATTATTTCATTATAATATTTATCAGTAGTAGGTTTGAAAAATACATCAACTAAATTATCGCCAACACCATTAATATTAAATGGAGGTGTTTTATCTAATGTACCTGTTGATTGAGTGCCTCGCCATATATAATAAAAACCTTCGCCACTAATAGTGATTGAGTCCATTCTAATAGGTCTTGCAAATTGCAAATTATCCATCACTAATCTTTCTGCATTTGCATTAATTTGGAGCCAAGTGCTATCTCCAATAGCTCTATTACCAAAAAACAATTCATAAATAGCATTTCTATTACCAGTATTGCTTATAACTGTTAATTTGGGAGTATTGATATCGGCTTTTAGCAATTCTTCACTCACAACGTTTCCATCATAAGAAATAATTATATTTCCTACATAATCGACTAATCCTGCGTCATCAACTTTTGTTAAAATTTTATCGTGATTTGGTATCCATTCTACTTTTTGCCAGCCGTCAGGTAGGTTTTCAATACTTTTGGTTTTGGATATAAAATTAAGCTCTTGAAAAAGCACATTTTCTTTTTCAACCAATATTGGAGCATTTTTAAGTTTTACTTGAATTTCTATAAAACTATTTGAAGAAGTTAAGGGATTATTCGTAAAGTTTCTTACACTAACTTGCAATTGAGCATTGGATTTTTGATAAGTTGTAATGATCAAAAAAAAAGGAAACTAGAATTAAATTAAAATATAAAAATTTTGAAAAAAAATGTCGCATATTATGATTATTTATAATTTTGTTTATACAATTAACAATAGACGTTATAAATACCCAAAATGTTACAAACTATGAAAAATAATTAAAAATGCCACTGATTCAGTGGCATTTAAAATTAAAAGATATATTATTGAAAAAAAAATTAATGACCGACAGACGCTTTGTATGCAGTTGAGTCCATTAATGAGTCTAACTCAGATGAATCACTCATTTCGATTTTAACCATCCAACCAGCCCCATAAGGGTCAGTATTTACAGACTCTGGAGCATCATTTAGTCCGCTATTAACTTCTAATACTTTACCACTAACTGGCGAGAATAAGTCTGCTACAGTTTTCACTGCTTCGATAGTACCTACACTATCACCTTGACCAACTGTATCTGGCTCTTTAAAGTCCAAGTAAACGATATCACCTAATTCACCTTGTGCGTGGTCAGTAACACCAATAGTTGCTACATTACCATCAACTGATACCCATTCGTGGTCAGTAGTATATTTCAAATTATCAGGAAAGTTCATTTTGTTTGTCCTTTTATTTATATTTATTTATAATTTGTTAAAAAAATGTTTTATATTTTAAAGTTAATTTTGTTTTCTGATAAAAATCTCACCAGCTTTTCTTGCTACTAACATAATTATAGATTACCTTGATTATATTTTTGAATATAATCAAGTATAATATTGTAAATTATTGAAACTGAACTAATACCAATTTGGGTCATATAATTTGTTCAAATAATTAAAACAAAAATAAAAAATCAAGTATTTGATTAGTAGTTATATAATTGTTATAATTTTTTGATAATAATCCATTTATTAACTTTTTATCTCCTGACCAAATTTTAGCATCTTTAAACTTTGCTAATGCAACAAAAAGAGAATCATTAGGGTCAATTTCTTTTACTAATTCAAAAGAATCTATAACAATCAGTTCAGGAATTTCATTTTCATCAATGAAAGTTATCTTAGAAGTAAAAAAATCAATATACTTTTCTATTAAATTTAAATCAATTTTTGCTAAATTCGATAGTTTTAACTTATGATTATTGAGTTCAATTAGTAAATAATTAACAGAATAAAATTGTAATTTATTATCCTTATTAAGCAAAATCTGTCCAATATTACTTTGAGGATTTAATATTGCACTAAAAACAATATTTGTATCTACAACTACTTTCATAAACTTAAATGTTTATGATTTTGTTTATAGTTCTCCCAAATGTTAGTATTCACTTCAGTCGCTAATTTCTCTATTTCAAATTGCTGAGATTTAGATAATAATTGTAATTCTTTATATCGAATAAAGTCTAACATACTCTCTAAATCATTATCATCAAAATTATCAGAAATTCTAATAATAATCTCACCTGCTTGTCTTTCTACTATCATATTTCACCTAAAATTATTTTTAAGTCTAATTAATTCTCTTTCCAATTAACTCTTTCAAGGTATTTGGTGTCTATATTACCATTTATAAAGTCTGGATTTCTCATCATCCACAAATGGAAAGGAATTGTAGTTTTAATACCTTCAATTACCGTCTCTTCTAATGCTCTAATCATTTTGGCAATTGCTTCGTCTCTTGTATCTGCTGTAGCAATGATTTTTGCCACCATTGAGTCGTAATATGGAGGTATAGAATAACCTTGATAAATGTGAGAATCAATTCTAATACCCTTACCACCAGGGAAATGTAAACTTGTAATTTCGCCAGGTGTTGGTCGGAAATTATAATCAGGGTCTTCGGCATTAATTCTAACTTCAATTGAATGGAATTTCGGCTCTGACTCTTTCAAACTTAATTTTTCTCCAGCTGCAACTAAAATTTGCTCCTTAATCAAATCTATTGAAAGAGACTCTTCAGTAACAGGGTGTTCTACTTGGATACGAGTATTCATTTCCATAAAATAGAAATCTCTATTTTCATCAACTAAATATTCAATTGTACCAGGTCCGTAATATCCTACTGCCGCAGCACCTTTTACAGTTGCATCGCCCATTTTACGTCTTAATTCTTTATTTACAATTGGAGATGGACTTTCTTCAATTAACTTTTGGTGACGTCTTTGAGTTGAACAGTCTCTTTCATTTAAGTGAATAACATTGCCGTATTTATCACCAAAAACTTGAATTTCAATATGTCTTGCACCAATTACCAATTTTTCCATATACAAATCAGAATTTCCAAAAGAAACTTCTGCTTCGTTTTTAGTAGTATGATAAGCATTTTCCAAATCAGCTGGGTCATGGATAAATCTCATACCTTTACCACCGCCGCCTGCTACTGCTTTTAACATTACGGGATAACCGGTTTCTTTGGCTACTTGTTTGCAATGCTCAAAATCTTTAATAATTCCATCGCTACCTGGCACTACTGGCACACCAGAAGCACGCATAGTTTCTTTGGCTACAGATTTGTTACCCATTTTGCGTATTGCCTCTGCTGATGGTCCTATAAAAGTAATACCATGGTCTTCACAAATATTTACAAATTCTGCATTTTCAGATAAAAATCCATACCCTGGGTGGATAGCATCTGCATTTGTAATTTCGGCTGCTGCTATAATATTTGGTATTCTAAGGTAACTATTTTTACTTTGATTAGCACCAACGCAAACTGCCTCATCTGCAAATTTTGTATGTAATGAATATCTATCTGCTTCCGAATAAACAGCAACTGTTTTGATACCTAACTCTTTTGCTGCTCTAATTATTCTTAAAGCTATTTCGCCTCTATTGGCTATTAAAATTTTCTTAATCATTATTTTTTAATCATTATTACTTAATTAATTACTACTAATGTAATCTTTTTAAAACTAATTAATTCAACATAATATCATGATATATGTTTAAATCTTATAAAGTTATTCTAATATATTTTAGTCAGCTTTAATTTTGAATAATACTTGATTATACTCTACTGGTGTTCCATTAGTCAATAATACTTGCTCAACGACACCATTTACATCACACTCAATTTCATTCATTAATTTCATAGCTTCTATTATGCATAAAGTTTGACCAATGCTAACTCTTGTGCCAACTTCTACAAATGGGTCAGAATCGGGTGATGGTGAACGATAAAAAGTACCAACTATTGGTGACTTCACTTCGTGTGAGTTCGACACTGCAATGGCTGGAGCCGATACTGTTGCAGGTGCTGCTGTACTTGGTGCTGGAGCTGCCATCATTGGCTGTGCCGCAGGCATAGACATCGCACCACTTGTTTGACCAATTTGAATGATTGTTCCTTGGTTATTACCAGTAGTTTCCAAACCCGCTTTTTTTGATAATTTAATTTTTGTGTCATTAAATTCTAATTCCAAAGTTTCACTTTGGCTATTATCAAAAATCTGCATCAACTTATCTAATAATTCTAAATCCATAATATTACTCTTTGGGATTAATTCTATTAAAATTTTATATTTTGTTTTTTATGCTGTTTGCTTCTAAAAAAAACTAAAGTGTTTGCAAAAAAATATTTACTAATCTAATTCAATATAAACGTATAATCAATTATTGAAGTTTAATTTATTAAAAAAATAAATACAATAATTATCTAATATAAAAAGAAAAATATTTAGTTGATTATTGATTTTATAAAGCAAAATATTGTAAATTTAAGTTAAATTAAGAAAATAAACTAAAATTTGAAA
>JBEICW010000024.1:0-14750 GCA_040383785.1 Ignavibacteria bacterium
AAGTAAATTACCTCTACACTATGCCACCATATCCAAACCCAACAGTAAGCGAAGTAACAGCCAAGTTTTATTGGGATAGCAGAATTGATATTGACAACTCAGAAATCGCAGTTTTTGACATCACAGGCAACAAAGTTTCAGGCAGAGAAAACCTAACTCTTGAAAAACTAAACGAATGGAGCGGCAATATCAAATGGAATTGCGTTGGTCAACCAAATGGCACATACCTAATTAAAATCCAACATGGAAATAATACAAAAACTGTGAAAGTGGTCGTGAATTAAGTCTTATTTTTATCAACCATACGGTTAACCGTATGGTTGATTTATTTTATCATGGTTAGCATTGATCTACAACCCAATGTGCTTTTAAATTAATTTTCAAATAACTTTACGCTTGGCATTTCATCAAATTGTTGGTGATAATACAAAAATTCTAATGTGAAGTTAATTGCCTCTTCTACCTCTTGGTTCCAAAGTGTGGCTAATTTTCCAGTTCTTTGTGTTTCTATATTTTCATCATCTTCATCATGAATATTTAATTCACTTCCTTTGTAATCTTCTGCGAATAAACCTAATAAATTATTAACTGACGTATTTAATGATGAGGACTTAAAATCTTCTCTGCATACCCAAAATGCTAATGGCAAGGGTTGTTCACATAATAATTCCCATTCATCACCCAAATCCATTTTTACCCATTGACTAAATGGCTTACCAACTGCAATTAACGAATCAAACTTATCTACCCAAGTTTCATCAATTTCGGTTACATTTGTAACATCAAATTCCATTTCAAAATTTTCAGAAATTATAATCAAAGCTAATTTATTCAAGAAATTATCTTTATTTACAATCGCCATTTTTTTAATTTTTTGGCTTTTGGGTTTGAAATAGATTGTTCCTATTTCAGAATATCCAAAACTTACCAAAGCATTTATTGGGATAATTCTATAATCGGCTTTTTTTAGTCCCAAGCCATAACTGTAAGGATTTAACAAAGCAATATCAACTTTTCCAGCAGCAAACAAATCAGAAACTTCCTTTTCGTTTCCATAAACTAACTCAATATTTTTATCAATAATTACATTTTCAGCATTTTGTGTTAAAAGTTTGTAATTTGGGTTATCGTTTGGTATTGCAATTTTTATATTTTTTTTTGTCATTTTCTAAATTTTAAATTAATTTTATTTTTGTTTTAAGTTTATTTAATCAATTATGTTATTTAGTTCCCTAAATTTTCGAACTGCTTCGTATATAACAATTCCGGCAGCAATACTGACGTTGAGAGAGTGTTTAACTCCATACATAGGTATTTCTAACGAGAAGTCACATAAGTCAATAATTTCATCATCAACACCAGTAATTTCGTTACCCATAATCAAAACAATCGGGTAATCTTGGTTTTCGATATTATAATAGTATTTTTTGGTGTCGGTAATTTCTACTGCAGCAATTTTATAACCCTTTGCTTTAAATTCTTTAATCACATCAATTGCATTTTGAAAATATCTCCACTTTACAGTTTCAGTGGCTCCGAGTGCAGTTTTGTGAATTTCATCTTTTGGTGGATGTGGAGTATATCCGGTTAAAATTAATTCCTCCACAAAAGCCGAATCGCAAGTTCTAAATAATGAACCAACATTATAATTACTTCTAATATTATGTAATATAACAACAATGGGATGTTTGGTATTAGCATCAAAATTGTCTAAAGTTTTTCGCTCTATTAATATTTCATTATAATTTAGTTTTTTCATTAGTTTTTTCTATTTTTTGTAATTATTTTCGATTTTAATATTTTTTTTAATTATTTTTTGTAATTATTTAAAATATTTTGTAACTTTAAATAAATTTTATGTGTTTATAAACTATATAAAATGTAAAGAGGGAAAAATGTTTAATTTTAATTATCTTTTATTCAATGGCAACTTTAGACGATATAGTTTTGTCTTAATTTTGATATTTTTAATGAATTTAAATATATCATTTTCACAAGATAAAATAGATACTCGTGGTAATGAATTTTATATTGCTTTTATTCCTAATTTTCACATCATTACTATCGGCAATAATAGTTCTGACTCGTTAATAATATTTTTAGCAGCAGAAAAGCCATGTACAGTTAATATCAAGGCAACGGACAGAAATGGTAATTTTACAAATAGGCAAATTGCAATTTCTACACCAAATACTGTAATTACGACAAGTTATCCCTATCGCAATTATACTCTGAATGGATTTAATACAAGACAGCAAATCAATTTAAATTCTGGCGAACACGAGACACCAGTACCTCAACATTTTTATATTACATCAGACGAAAATATTTCAGTTTATGCAGCAGATTATGCTAATTTTTCAACTGATGCATTTATGGTTTTGCCTACTCACATGTTAGATAAAGAATATATGGTTATGTCATATAATTCTGATATTGCTTTGGATTTTAATGGTGATGTGCAAAATAGTTCAACCCCTTCACAGTATGCTGTAACTGCAATAGAAGATAACACAACTATTTCTTTTAAAAATACAACAAGTATAGCAAAACAAAAAAATAATGTTCAAGATATTATTCTTAATAAAGGACAATCATATTTAGTTCAAGCAGACCCATTTGCTAATGCTGGCAGAGCAGATTTAACTGGCTCATTAATCAAAAGTGATAAACCAATAGCAGTATTTTCAGGACATCAAAGGGCTACATTACCATTTAATATCCCTATAGATAATCCTTCGAGGGATATATTAATAGAGCAGTTAACACCTACTAAATATTGGGGTAAAAATGCCATAGTTTGTCCATTGCCATTACCAAGACGTCAAAATTCATTTATGAATGATTTATTTAGAGTTATGGCACTTTATGATAATACCGAAATATTTTTTAATGATAGATTAATTACTACTCTTCAAAGTGGTGAGTTTTATCAACAATATTTAGATAGTGCTTATTATATTTCTGCGAGTTCCCCAATTTCGGTGGCTGTGTTTAAAAAAACTGGCTCAACGGGTTCTCAAGGTATTGATTATTTTGGTGATCCTTATATGGCACTTCTTCCACCTGTAGAACAATTTCATAATGTGTATTTAAGTACAAATGTACAAATGACCATTGACTTTGAGAATATGTTTACTGACCATTTTATTACTGTTTTTATAGAAAATTCTATTGCTCAAACTTTAACCATTGATGATTTGCCTGCTGACTTTACTCAACTTAACAAAGTTGGTAATTCAAATTATCTATATGGACATTTTAAAGTATCTGAAGGATTTCACACTGTAAAATCAAGTGGAAAAGTAGGAATTTTGATTAGTGGATATGGTCCAGCAAATTCTTATGGATATTTGGGTGGAATTTCTCAATATCCGGTTGATTTTAATCAGCCCAAAGTATTAACAAAATTTTTATGTGGCCAAATTGATATAACTGCAACTGATTCTTTAGAATTAGATGAAGGCATTTCAGGTGTAGAAGTAATTTCAAGTGATAATATTGAATTAGTTGTTCCATTAGTAACATTCCCAACTCCAGTATATGAATTTTCTTTAAAATTAATTGATAAATATAAAAGTGGTACAATTAATTTAAAAGTTAAAGATGCATCTAATGCTTGGGTTACAAAGGATTACAAAATTGACCCTATTACTGTTCAATTAGAAAAAACTGATGACCAAATTGATGGCTTACTTGATGCAGTATATTCAGTTGATTTGCAATTAGCTGAAGATAGAAAAGTATGTTATGAATTTAAATTAAATAATCTTTCTAATATAGACTTTGATTTTACTGAAATAAAAAGTAAATTTGGTAAAGTGGTTATAGATAATTTCTCTGTTAACAAAATCGATAAAGGTTCATCATTATTAGTTAAGTTCTGTATAGTTAGCAATAATATAGAAAATGGTATTTTCCAAGATTCTATCTTTTTATTTTCAGATTGCTTAAATATGCTATTAGCTACAGTCAATTATGAGGTTCAAAAGGATAATTCAGAGCCAACTATTGTAACAATAAATGAAAATTGTGATGAATTGGATATTATAATTCAAGATATTAACATATTTGATAAAGGAATAGAATCTGTTCAGATAATAGAACAAGAAAATTGTAAAGTTGATACATTAATAATCAACCCAAGAACTTTCCAATATAAAGTAGGTATAATTGATAAATCTTTAGACATGATTTTTAGAATTATAATAACAGATTCTTTGGGTAATACTAAAGAATATGAAAAAATAATACAAGGATTTACACTTAGCACAAGTGGTGGTACTAAAGAATTTAAGCCAGATACAGTTAATATTCCAGTTGCATTTTTTGACGATTATAGTTGCGTTCCTATTAAATTATACAATTATGGAATACGTGATTTTGTAATTAATGATTTGAAATTGAAATTTGGGGTTGATTATTATATTCCCAAAAGTCAATTACCTTTTACTATTCCTGTGGGTAGTTCGAATGATTTAATTGTTTGTTTTGCAACTACTGAATTTAAAGAAGAATATTTCGACTCACTTAAATTTACTCATAACTGTATAGATTATTATATTGAATTGGAAACTGAAAAATTTGAAGATTTGAATATAACCGACAAATGTGGTGGTGAGTTAATTATTTACACGAGTGAAGGTCCGATTAGTGTAGGTGGATTTTATCCTAATCCAAGTTCTGACAGAACAAGTGCTATAATTTCAGTTCCTAAAGACACTTTTTATAGTGCAGATATTTATGATATTTTAGGAAATAAGGTATTAGAAATCCAAAATTCAAAACTACTTAAAGGTGATAATGATTTGATATTAGATTTGAATAATTTTAATTCAGGAATATATTACTTAAATATAAATATTAATGGTAATAAATCAAGTAGTATATTGAATGTCAATAAATGATAACTTACAATCTACCAACTAACTCTAATAGGTAACTTGGCAAATTTAACGTTCTATTGTTTTGTTCTTTTTTGTAGTTGTAATCAATTGCTGAGTATGAGATTTTTAAATCTATACAAACTTGTTCAATTATCAGATGGTAATCTAAGTTTTCTTTATTATAGATTACCTTATCAATTTTGTTCTTAAGTAGATATTGTCTAAATAATTGTTTAACTCCTTCTAAATCAGGGACATTTTTATCAATTTTCATTTCGTAATTTTTGAATTTCAAATTAGATTTTTTTAGCAAATAAATTAAACTATTATTTATAGTTATTTGGTTTTTGAAACCGCTAACTTCGCTGTTTAATTTTAGCCTTTGATTTAACTCTTTACCAAGAATATTTATTCTTTTATTTTGAATTGAAGAGTTAGTTGTAAATTTCCCTAATTCAGTGCTATCCAATCTAAACGCTAATTCTTTGCAAAGTGTATCATTTAGCAATATTAATAAATTGCTATCAAAAAATATTTCTGAATTAAACTGTTTAGTGTCTTTTATTATTATTTCATTTTTTGGCTTATTGGGAATGTCTTTTTTTGTATTTGCATTTGTCAATGAGTCTTTTTTTATCAAACGTCCTTCCATTGTATTGCTATAAATCAATTTTTCTGGATTTAGTAAACTCATTAAGCAAATTTTATTTATCTTGCTCTTACTACTTTCTATAACATCATAATTATCATTAATATAAATTAATAACCCATCTACATCAATTTGAGTACTATCAAGATTAATGATATTTTTGCCATTATTGATATTAAATTCTGTAAGTAGTTCAATTCTGTAGCTATTCCCTATTATCTTACTTACTATACTTTCCACTAATTTATTTGATGTGTAAATTGTTGGTATCGACCAAGAATTATTGAAATTCAATACTAAAATCACTAAAACTAAAATTAAGACTCTTTTCAAATTAATTGCCACCAAAAGTTTATAAAAAATAAAATAAGAATAAAAAAACTACTCAACCACCATCTTTTTAGTTTGACTAAAAACTCCATTCTCAAATTTGTAATAATAAACACCTTTTGAAAACTCATTTTTATTCAATTGAACTTCGTAATTACCTAAATTAAAATCTCGACTACCATCAAAAACTTCTTTAATCAATTTACCATTTATATCATAAATTGCTAACTTTACAGGTGCTTTTTCCATACATGTAAACTTGATAACTGTATAATCAGTCCAAGGATTTGGTTGATTTTGAGTTACATTTGCCACTAAATTTGTAAAAATAAAAGTCTCCAACGCACATTCACCGAGAGATTCTACATTAGCAGCTCCTGTATTGGATTGTAAATCTAAAAACATTATTTTGGTAGATATAAAATCTTTTAATGTTGTCGAGATTTTAGTTCTATTCGAGTCAGGCACCATAATTTTAAATCTCAAATCTAAAATTTTGCCTTTTCGCAAAGTATCCACATTCAAAAAATCAAATGATAATAGTCCGTTAGTATTGACTAAACTTACATTTCCATTTGTGTATTGAGTATAATCTAAAAACTTGAGAGCAGTTTTATTGTAATCTATATCGGCTTTAAATCCCAAATCTTCAAGCCAATATTCAATATTTTTATAATTAGCAGATAAATTTTGGTCTATAAAAATTGGAACAACCAAAGTATCATTAAAATACTTTTGAAAATTAGTTACATAGTTTACCGAATCTATAAAATTTGGATTTAATGTCATTAAAGGTGCAAAAGAGCTACCTTTGTGTTTATCAGTTTTTATAATCTCACACGGTGCAAGTGAATTTATGACAAAATCTTCATCAAAATCGTATTTTTGTGTTGGACAAAATTCAAATATAATTTTTACTACTTCAGTTGGTTTGAGATTAGATTTCATATCCAAACTTATAGAAATTATCTTAATATCTGGGTGAGTTGTAATTAAATCATTAACCAAAATATCCACATCACCGTTATTTAAAACCTCTATAGAATCTACTGAACAATCTAAAATCCGAACATTACCAAAATTCATAGACTTACTTATTGTATAATCTACATCAAGAGTATTGGCAAACGTATTAGCATTTTCTGCAATAATTTCGTACAAAATTACATCTTCTGTATCAAATTCAATAGAATCTACTTTAAATTCAATATTTGTTGCTTTATTTGTATTTGGAGTAAATAACGCATAATAAATTGGTTGAATTGAATCTACTTCACAAAAGTTTTTTGTGTTTACTTTTATCTTATTTACGGCTTCGTTTGCAAAATTTATTGCTGGAATAAAACTTTGATTACAATTTTTATTCAAATAATCTGACTCTAAACCAACAAATTTATATTCAGAATTATTATAAGTTATCATACTTTGGATATCAACATACTTAGCAGGTATTTTCCTTGTTGTAAAAACTGGTAATCTAAGTGTATCACATTTTATTACATCTCTAATAATTTTTTGAGTTGTAAGAACATCTTCAAACTTAAATTTCAACCCAAAAGCCGGAGCAAATCCCCTTCCACTAACATAAACAGTTGTATCAGTTACCGAGCAAGGTTGTCTAAAATGAACCGTCATTTTTGCTTCATAAAATCTAACAGATCGTGGTTTAAATTCTACTTTAATAGGTAAATAACTATTTGGATCAACTGTCAATGGAAAGTTTTTCCCTGAACTATCTGTAGCAAAAAATACCCTATCATTTGGTGTAAACGAAATAGAATCAATTACTAAAGGCGACCTATCTGGATTTACATCAATATCTGGCACCCATAAATATTCATATTGTGGTGCAGAAAATACATCTACTCTTGTATCTGGGAATTTATTCTTGAGGGGCCAGTACTCTGTAAATAAATTTTGTTTACCTGCCAAGTATCTTTCCATTTCCAAGCTCCAACCATTACCCGATGATTGAATTTTCAACATTGCGTTATTATTTAAACTATCTCTTACATTTGGAGATTTTGGACAGAATAATACTCTCAATGTATCAATTGAATAAGAATTTTTAGCCCTTGGTGGAATATCAAAAGGCACTAAACCATTTGGTGAAAAATCAGAAACCCATCTGAAGTTATAAGGTCTTGAGTCTGGGTCATTATTTGTTACTATAGAAATATCATCAATTCTAGCTGAAAATACTGTAGAATTATTAACCATCGGAATTTTTCGTTCTGCACAATCGCAAGGATTTACAAATCCATAGGAAAGCAAATTAGTTACAACTTCTAAAGGAAATACTCTTCCTCTTCCTGTTAATGAGGTTTCGTTACTTATTTGGCAAGGAAAACTCGAAACTACTTCTAAATAAGACAAAAAGTCTATTGCATTATTTGGATTGAATGTAACATGAGCGTGAAGTGTATCACGTGGTTTTAGAGTTTTACTTTTTAAATCAATTGAATTATTCAAAGTATAACTTCCACTTCCGTTTACATCTCTAATTTTTGCACTATCAATAAATATATCAACAGCAGATATATTTTCTAAAATTATAGTTTTAGTTACATTTTGACCTACTTCCAATGTTCCCCAAACATTATTATCCGTAAGATAAATTTTTGGTAATAACGAAGTTCCTAATAATTTTGCATTCCAATCAACTCCGTCATTTGTTTTAAATCTCAAAAATGCCCTATCTGCCCTATCTTGTAATACGTCGTTTGGAGTATATTCAATAATAAATTCTTGCTTTTGTTTAGGTTGTAAATTTACACTAAATGTACCCAAATTAGTTGGAGATAATAAAGTAAATTTCCCTGAAGGGTCATCTAAAATAAAATTTCTCATATTTTGAGCTGACGCGCTATTATTCTCGATTATTAGTGTATCAATTTTACTTTTACACGCCATTACAAAGTCCATTCTAAGTAATTCAGGTTGAAATTTAAATCTTTCAATTATGCCTTTACCTTTGATTGGAATACCTTGCGATTTATAACATCTTGGTTCATAAAGTCTTATTTCATCGAAATAATCTTCTTCTTTTGTAGGTCGGAAAATCACAGGTATTGTTCGCTTTTGACCAACAGGAACATTAATTGTTCTTACTCCCTGGAAATAAAAAGCATCTCCATTTGCTAAATCAAACTGCACATTAAATGCAATTATTCCATAATTTTCTACTTCTATATTTAATACCGTTTCTTGACCGATAATTACATTTCCAAAATCAATATCTGGCAAAGTAAATCTAACTTTGGGGTCTATTCCAACTCCTTTAACATTTACAACTCTTTTTACTAAACAATTACCAGCTTTAAAAAATATAATCACAGAATCATTAAAAGTACCTTCTACATTTGGAAAAAACCTAATATATTTTTCTCTACTTGCAACTTGTGGTTCTAATACCAATGGAGTTTTAACAGATGACATTTGAAATGGAAATTTACAGTATACGCTATCAATAGTAATATCATTACTCGATAAATTCTCCCAAGAAAATAATGCTGCACTTGATGGAATACCTATACAAATTTCTCCAAAATCTAAATCGGTAATGTCATTTGTAGTTCCATATCTTTTCAAATCCACAATATTTTCAATTGTTCCAGATAATGCAATTGCTTTTCTACCATTACAATTATCGTTAGTAACTATATATAATGTATCGTAATAAGTACCGGCAATATCATTATTATTAAATCTAACTATTAGGTCTCTACTTTGGTCAATTGATATATTGGCTGGCAGAGTAGGGCTTACTACTGAAAACCTATTACCATTCTTAAAAGAGTATGAAGTAATTTGTTTAACTCCAGCTACACCTACTTTAGATGAAGTATTTCGAATTGGAATCGGCAAATCAACATATCTTTCTTGAACACATTTTGCCTTTAGAATACCAAATTCTAATGTATCAATCGGAACTGATATTTGAGTTTGTCTATATATTTTTTTATCAATATTTAAAATTCCACCCCCACATCTATTATCTCGTTCAATATATATTCGAGCATCAAATCCCCCGATTAAATCGCTATTAAAATTAACAGTAAAATTAACTGGTGAATTGGGTGAAAGTGTTTTGAAACTACCATCAGGAGCAGTTAGATATTTATTCCCTTTTAGCACTCTAATTCTGGCTCTACTGCCACAAAGAGAAGTGTCGGTAATTGTAAAGGTAAATGTTTGAGTTGAATTACATTTTATTGTATCTGGAAAATCATGAGTAATTTTAAAGGGTCTTGGGTTTGGTCGATTTGCGACATTATTTAGGTCTAATTTTGCACCACTTCGTAAAAATCCTGTATTATTTTTGCCTGCTGCATCACAGATTTGAAACGTATTCGGCACTTCATTAAATCTATAGTACAATTCTAAATTTGGCTCATTACCATTTAATGACAAGTCTTTTTGGCAACTAATTTCTGTAAAAGTTAATACTCTACTCCATAATCTCAACTCGTCTATCCAACCTTTGTAAGATAAATTTGAAGTATTATTTGAAAGTGCATTAGTGCTTGCAATTTGGAGAGTTAATTGATTATTTTGGACAGTTTTTAATGTATTAAATGTATATGCAGGATTAGTATTTTGAGTTACTGCCATTGTACTACCATTGATATACATTGCAACAGTTTGAGATGCACCATCGAAAGTAACTGCAATATGAAACCATTTATTATACATTTGTGATGTAACCAAAGTAGAACATTTTAAATTATCTAAATCACCTTCAGCGGTAGTTGGGTTATTCACTTCAAAAACCAACTCATTTTTATCATTATGATACAGTACCCAAACGTCATTTGCGTCTTGAGATGGTCCCCAAATACCTGCTATATATTGTTTTTTGTTATTTGTAAATTCTGGTCTTAACCAACATTCAAATGTCATCTGAGTTTTAGCAGATAGTATAGAATTAGACAATCTAACATCAATATATTGTGGATTAGCATAACTGTTGTTTGAAGTTCTAAGTGAATTACCAAGACAATACTTTTGTTCTGGAGGTTGGTCACAATCGCCCACAGCTTTTAAATTTATGGAGTTTAGCAATAATAAGATTATTACTAAATTTAAACTTAAAACCCTGCCATTGATAATTTTAAAATAATTAGGTATATTTTTTTTCATTTTACACTTTTAATCAATTCTATTTAAGTTACGATAATTTTGTATAATTTACTTTTTACTAATATTTTTTAAATCAGTAAAATTAATACACAGTAAACTTTGTATTAATTGTTTGATTTGCAAGTTGAATATTTATAATAAAATTACCTGATTCTTTGATATTAATATCAAAACTATTTTCTCCAGAATAAAGATAACCATTATACAAATCGGAGTATTTGGTTCCATTAATTCTAAATATTTTCAAATCAATTACCGAATTTTCAGTTAATTTAAATTTAAATTTAGCACTTCCATAATTTGGATTTGGATAAACTAAACATTCATCTTTAATAGGTGTAGTTTGAAAAACACTATTAATTATACGCGGTTTAAGCACTCCAATTGGGAGAATTTCCTCGCCAAAAACTTCTGTAACTTCTTCGGCAGTAGCTCTAAACCATACTCTTAATATATCTGCATATATTCTACGGAAATCAAACTCTGCACCTAAGTTACCATTATTATCTAAATTTGATAAATCTGGTGGGTCGCCAATTCTACCACCTGTAATATTATCAAAATGCGAAACTAAGAATATTGAAGAAGCAGCTCCATGGTCAGAGCCTTTGCTACCATTATCGGCAGGTCTTCTACCAAATTCTGAAGTAGTTAATATTGTAACTCTATTCATAAATCCTTGAGCAGTAGCATCGCCTACAAATCTAGTGATTGAATCAGAAATACTTTGTAATAGTTGTGGATGCTGACCAGCAAGAACTTCCCTCATTTGCTGAACATGAGAATCGAAACCACCTATTCTAATAAAAAATGCTTTGGTTTTTAATCCACCAGAAATTAATTTAGCAATTAATTTGAATTTATTACCTAAATTATCCCCTTGATATTCTAATTCATTATAACCTTTACTATACGCATTATAAACAGCACTTGAATATAATTCACTCTGGCGAGCAATGCTATGGATAAAATTATATTCATTAGAATATCTATCAACTGTTTGTAAAAGATTTTCTACTGGAGTTAGCCCATTGCCGAAGTTTTTTAAATTTTCTGGGTTATTCATAGAAATTCCCATATTACCTTTACCACTTCTGAATACCAACGGAACTTTACCCTCCAAACTTATTGCCAAAGGGTGAGGTGGTAAAACATTTGGATATGAAGGCATTTTATTTGCAAAAAATCTTCCCAACCAACCATCATTAAAACTAAACTTAGGGTCAAGGGTAATTATACCACTTTCCCAAATGTCAGCTGAGCGAAAATGTGACATTGTAGGATTTTCATAACCCACATTTTCTATAACTGCAAGATTTCCTCTGTCTAATAAATTCAAGAAACCACCAGCAAATGAATTTTTAGATAAAGCTGGGTGTAGATATAAATTTGAACTTCCAAATCTTACTGCATCCTCTTCAGCAATTCTAATTCTTGGACGTAACTTATGGTAATTATCATCAAAAACTGGAACTACAGTATTCAAACCATCATTTCCACCAGAAAAATCTAAAATTATTACTATTGAGTCATCAGCTAAAAATTCCTCTTCAGAAATGGCAGTATTATTATTATTTTCAAATTCTAAAAATAACTTTTTATCTTTGTCTGTTGGTTTTGCAAACGAACTATTTAATACACTTGCAGCAGCAGTTGTATATACTGAATTTTTTATAAAACTTCTTCTTTCCATTTTATTTTCTAATTTAATAATTTAGAATAAATATTTATTTAATTATGGTATATTTCAATAAAAATATTAACATAATTGAAAATCAGGTAATTTGATTATATAAAACAAAAACTCTTTTGTCGCATTAGCCAAGAAGTTTGTATCTTGGATTTTATTGCTCCACTCGGTTGCACCAAATGACATTTTTTTAACCAAAAATGTTCTGAATTGCCCTAATCTTTCTTCACTTGCTTCTAAAGGCAAAAATAAGTTATTCATACCAGCAACATATTGTTCAAAATTGGTGTAGTTATCTATACTTTGAGCTAATTTAATTAGTTCATTATTTTTAATTCCATTTACTACTTGATTGCAATAATTAACTCTAAATGGATATGTAACTGTACTAATCCAAGCTCTATAACCATTCCAACCGCCCACGTTTGGTGGAGAATACAACTTTTGCTCTAAATTATTAAGTGCTTCATTAAGTCCATTAAAATCTGAATTGCCTGTTTTTCTTAGTCCCAAAATCAACTCAGGTGGAGTTTTTATCTGAACGCCGATATTTTCTATTTGATAAAAATACTTACTTGTAAATAGTTTAACAAAAACTGGCTTTAATTCAAAATTACTATCTATAAATACTTTTGCCATTTCTGAAATTATTAATCTATCTACCTCTTTTGGATTAGAATATACAAAAAACTTAAATATTTTTTCACAAATAAATTCTGCAATTGGCATCGGTCTGCGGTTAAATAAAATATTTATTAGCCCCTCTACTTCTTCTTTTTTTACTTTATCAATAGAATTATCAGCGGCATCGCGAGAATTTATTTTTTCGCCCATTATTATTTTTGAACCAATATCGTGTGCATCTCTATCAAAGTAGGTTTCAAAGTTACCATAAGGTTTTCTATCTCCAATATGCGCTGTTACTCTCCAACCTGTTAGGGTTCTTGCACCTTCTCTAATATCCCCTTCAGAATAATTTTCAATACCCATAGTAAATAATTCTAAAAGTTCTCTCATATAATTTTCATTTGGAGAGTCTTTATGGCTTAAGTTCAAACTTTGGTACAACAAATATGCACCATCTAATGTCATTTGAATTACAAAATCTTTAAAATTACCTAAACGATATTTTCTTAATATGTCATAATTTCTAAATATCAATGGTGGTGGAATATAATCTTCATTATCATAAGCAAATGAAACGCACCAGTGAGTATGCCAAAAGAAAGCTAGTTTTTCTACTGTTGGTTTATTGGTTACATTCTCCGTTCCCATTCCATACATCCACCAGTACAAAAATTGACCATATCTATTTTTATGTCTTCCTTCAATTTGATTTTGTAATTCAAGGGTAACGGATTGTGGATTTTCTTCAATTGTATCTAACCAATTCAAGTCCTTACTTGCATCTTTTAGTCTATTTTTATTTTGTGGCAAATAATCTAATCCATCACCCAAAAGTAACTCTACTGCTTCTGATGGCTTTTTACCAATTAAATTATCTATTTCCGATTTATTTGGTCCAAAAGTTAGTCTAGTTAATAAATGTTTAGCGTGTTGATAATTAAGTGGTTTATCTTCCAATTCTAAATTATTAATTAAATTACTTCTATCAACTTCAAATCCAACAAAATCATTCATTAGACTTGGAGTTTGCTCTAATTTATTAGCTTCTTGATTATTAAAAAATATATTATTTAGGAACTTTCTTCTTTCGGTTTGATTTTCCATTTTTACACACTTTTATTAGGAATTGAAAAATATTTGAAAATTCAATTTTCTATAATTTAATTTGACAAATTAACTACAAAAACACAAAAAACAAAACATTATAATTTATAATAACTAATAAAAGTTAAAAAAGTTACAAATTATTAATCATTTAATATATATTTTTTGTAATATTCATTTTTGGTGTAAAAAGTATTAATTCAAGATGATAAATAGGGTATAAAAATATATTCTAAAATAGTAAAAGTAGATAAAATAATATTAAATTTTATGCAGGTTTAGAATAAAATATTGAGGTTGTATTTTTAGAGTTAAATTCAAA